>JAEZLB010000012.1 GCA_023435945.1 Pseudomonadota bacterium
GTGTGGCGAGGCGGTCCCGATAAAGTCATTCAGCTACTCGTTCGTAAAGGCGGAAACGTTCATGTCGATCAGATGGACGTCGCCCTTCCCATAAAAGCTGCCAGTTCTGCGAATTGTAATGACGCAAGGTTTTTGGTGCCGGGTCGGAGGCATGACCTTGCAACAGCAGATAAGGACAGTTTTCCTTGCTATTGACCGGGGCAAAGCGAATGTCGCCGAAATAGGCGAACGAGGCACGTTGAGCGGGGCCGACATTACTGATTACGCAGGCATGAGATGCCGGCAGGTGGTGAGCAATCTGAGTCGCGACACCGGCGTAACTTTTACCGTAATTCAGCCAAGGAAGCCACAGCGTCATCAGCAGTAGCCAGCACAGGATAACGCCTCCGGACGACAGCACCACTGCGCGCCACAGCACCGAAGGTTGGCGCGAGAGGCGCCAATACACCAGCAGTAGCCAACCTAAGGTTGCCGCAGCAGCCATGGAAAATGCGGCAAAACTGAATTCCGGCTGGAAGCCGGGTGCCAGTTTGAAGTCATTTCTGGCGAGTTGTGCCGGCCATCCGGTTTGCTTGGCGATCCAGCCCATCCAGATGAAGGCAGCGCAGGTGCTCAATGTCATCACGGCGAACCAGTCCACTGCATTGATTGCGCCACGTTTCATGGTGGGAAGGCCAAACGCGGCCAGGATAGCTAGCGGAGGCAAGAATGGCAGAAGACTGGCTTCTTCGGGATGGGGATTGCTCAATACCAGCAGAAGGGAAGCCACCACAAATGCCAGCGGCAGGATGATATGCAAGGCTTGTGTTTGTTTGCGCCAGGCATAAACCGCCCAGGCCGCGAACGGCCATGCAGGCCAGGTAAACCAGATGCCGTAGCGCAGCAGATAGCGCAGGCTTGCATCCGAGGGCAGTGCCAACTGTGCGCGATTCCATGCCATCCAGGCTGGGATGGGGGATTCGGCGGGCGAAAGCAAGGCCGCCACGGCGGCGAACCACAGTCCGGGTAGCAGCAGGAAGAGTGGCAGGGTGGTTAGCAGCAAGGGTTTGAGCAACTGGCGCCGCCAGCTTGCCGCCAGCCCTAGGAAAACTACCAGCAACGCGGCGGGCACGGTCCACCCTCGAGTCAGGACCAGGGCGCCCAGCACCATGCCTAGCAGTGCGCCGCTGGCAAGGTTCTGTTTCTCGAACAGGCGAATGCCAGCAAAAAGGGCGGCTGCGACCAGAGAAACCAGCAGTGCTTCGGCACTGGTCTGGTGGGCCTGTAGCAACAAGCCCAGACTGGCCAGATAGATCAGCAGCGCGCCATCGGCCAGCGTGCGGCCGTAATCATCGGGGGCGGGTTGTCCGCCGAAGGCTAGCCGCAAAGGTTGTGCTTCGGCGCGGCGGCCGAGACGGAATGCTGCGTGCCAAACGGAAGCTGCACCGATAGCAAAAAATGCAATGATGGAAAGCCGCGAAGCCAGTGCGTCGTCTAGCAGCCATCCGAATAACCAGATAAAAATAGCGCCTATCCAGAAGGTCAGAGGGCCTTCTGCTGGCATGGGCATCCCTACAATATTGGGCGCCAGCCAGTCCTGCAAGCCGCCATGTGCCATGGTCCACATAATGCCGAAACCAGCGGCATCCTCAGCTTTCCACGGATCGCGGCGTACCAATCCGGGCAGGATATAGAGCAGGCATAAGGCGATCACTCCCCAGCGCGGCAGGGCAATGGTGGCGGCAGCCGGGAGACGGACGGGCTTCATGGGTGGCACAGGCAGGATTCTTTTCTGGAAAGCCGTTATTTTGCCCCCAAAATAACAGGTGTCTTCACGACACTGTAATGAATGGTGACAGGAATAAAAAAGGCAGCCGTAGCTGCCTTTTTGCAGAAAGCGTGCAGATTAGCCGGCAGCAGAAGTGCGCGAACCGACTTTGCCGAACTTCTGGCGGAACTTCTCGACGCGACCTGCCGTATCCACAATCTTGTGCTGACCAGTGTAGAACGGATGGGATTCAGCAGAAACCTCCAGCTTGACCAGGGGATATTCCTTACCTTCGAAATTGATGGTGTCCTTGGTCTGGATCGTAGAGCGGGAGATGAATTTGAAATCGCAAGACAGGTCGTGGAACACAACTTCGCGATAATTCGGGTGGATGCCTTCTTTCATGATGTCCTCAAACATGTTGGTAGCCAATCGCCACTTCGTCGGTCCTTACTGCCTCTTGACCCGATTGCCGATCACTTGCCGGTGGAAAAAGCGCGATTATACATGGATTTAGTGCGATTGAAAAAAGCGAAAGCAAGGGTTTACCCGCCTCCGCTTTTTCTTTTTATTCCTGTAAATGAGGGACTTAGCTACCGCCGCGGCGCATCATTTCAAAGAATTCGGCATTGTTTTTTGTTGCCTTCAGTTTATCGAGCATGAACTCCATCGCCTCGATCTCGTCCATGCCGTACAGCAATTTGCGAAGAATCCAGATTTTCTGCAGCTGGTCCGGCTTGATCAGTAATTCTTCACGGCGGGTGCCGGATTTGCTGAGGTTGATGGCCGGATAAACGCGTTTTTCAGCGAGACGGCGCTCCAGGTGCACCTCCATGTTGCCGGTACCCTTGAATTCTTCATAAATCACGTCATCCATACGGCTGCCGGTTTCGATCAGGGCCGTTGCAATAATGGTCAGGGAGCCGCCCTCTTCCACGTTACGTGCTGCGCCGAAGAAGCGTTTCGGGCGTTGCAGCGCATTGGCATCCACACCACCGGTTAGTACCTTGCCGGAGGCTGGGATTACGGTGTTGTAGGCACGTGCCAGACGGGTGATGGAGTCCAGCAGGATCACGACGTCGCGCTTCATTTCCACCAGACGCTTGGCTTTTTCCAGCACCATTTCCGCAACCTGCACGTGGCGGGTGGCGGGCTCGTCGAAGGTGGAAGCGACCACTTCGCCACGTACCGAGCGTTGCATCTCCGTCACTTCTTCCGGGCGTTCGTCAATCAGCAACACAATCAGCGTCGTGTCCGGATGATTGGTCGTGATCGCATGAGCAATGTGCTGCAGCATCACGGTTTTACCGGATTTTGGCGAAGCCACCAGCAAACCGCGCTGGCCTTTGCCAATAGGCGCGATCATGTCGATGATGCGGCCGGTGATATTTTCCTCGCCGCGCATGTCGCGCTCCAGCTGGAGCATCTTGTTCGGATGCAGCGGTGTGAGGTTTTCGAACAGAATCTTGTGCTTGGAGGCTTCCGGCGGCTCGCCGTTGACCTTGTCCACCTTCACCAATGCAAAATATCTTTCGCCGTCCTTGGGAGTGCGAACTTCGCCTTCGATTGAATCGCCGGTGTGCAGGTTGAAACGGCGAATCTGCGACGGAGAAATGTAAATATCGTCGGTCGATGCCATGTAACTGGCATCGGGCGAACGCAGGAAGCCGAAACCATCCGGCAGGACTTCCAGGGCGCCGTCACCGAAGATCTGTTCGCCAGCCTTGGCGCGTTTCTTCAGGATGGCGAACATGAGTTCCTGCTTGCGCATACGCGCAGCGTTTTCGATATCGAGGCTGATGGCCATTTCCAGCAATTGTGATACGTGGAGGGCCTTGAGTTCAGATAAATGCATAAGTGTGTGTCCCGGGATGGGAATAAACAGGTGGGGGAGGGAACGACGTGGTGTTTTCGAGAAAAGCGGGTGATGCGAGCGCACCACCCGCACAGAATTCATTAAAGATTGCTATCGATGAAGGCGGTCAACTGGCCTTTGCCCATTGCGCCGACTTTCTGGGCAGCTGCAGCGCCATTCTTGAACAGAATCAGCGTGGGAATGCCGCGAATGCCGAATTTTGCAGGGATGGCCTGATTGGCGTCCACATCCATTTTTGCGATCTGGACCTTGCCTTCATATTCCTTGGCAACTTCTTCCAGGATGGGGGCGATCATCTTGCAGGGGCCGCACCATTCTGCCCAGAAATCGACCAATACCGGTTTGTCGGATTTGAGTACATCGGACTCGAAGGAAGCATCGCTAATATGTTTAATGTTATCGCTCATGGTTTCCTCGTAATGAGGGGAAGTTAATGATGTTTGGAGATGGGCCACGCTCGCACATGCCGACTCGGTCATGGCTGCAACAGAAACACGCAGATAGGGTATGGGTACGCAGCTTTACATTGCCTGGAAAGCGCACTACGAGATAACGTGGGGGAAATTGGGTGAATCATAACCCATTTTCTCCAGAAGGGTTCTGTCTCGCGACTTTTTCATTCTGGATTAGATGCACTGAGCCCGGATTTATCGTCCATTCCTTATCCGAAGCCTCATGGTAGCGATTTTTTTCGGCTTGCGCTACTGCTTCCTTGTTTCCCGGAATAATGAGGGCATCCTAAGTGAAACAGCGTAGGATGGCCAGTACGAACCAGCCTTCATGATGAGCTGTCTCAAGGTCTGTACTTCCTGCAACACAACATTGCTCGATTGACGTTATTTTCAGGAGATCGGAGGCGATCATGAGAGGGATCAGAGCCGGACTTCTGCTTTGGCTGATGTTGTTTGTAGTCGGTAGGGTGCAGGCTGTGGAGCAGCCGGTGATCGTAGTGCCGGTTTCCGGTGCGATCGGGCCGGCCAGCGCGGATTTCGTCACTCGCGGCATCGAGCGTGCAGCGTCTCAGCATGCGCAACTGGTCATACTGGAAATGGATACGCCGGGCGGCCTGGATACTTCCATGCGGCATATCATCAAGGCCATCCTGTCATCGCCAGTACCCGTAGCGACTTATGTCGCTCCCAGTGGCGCGCGTGCAGCCAGCGCTGGCACCTATATTCTGTATGCCAGCCATATTGCCGCCATGGCACCCGGGACTAATCTCGGAGCTGCTA
This sequence comes from Pseudomonadota bacterium, assembly GCA_023435945.1. GTDB lineage: Bacteria > Pseudomonadota > Gammaproteobacteria > Burkholderiales > Burkholderiaceae_D > JAEZLB01. The sequence goes on from JAEZLB010000012.1 coordinate 4,856, forward strand.
CGCCGGTCCAGGTCGGCATGGGGCAGTCCGATCCGCCGCAGCGTCCGCGCCAGGAGTCAAAGGACAAAGCCAGTGATCCGCAAGATCCCAGCCCGGCATCGACTCGCAGCGATATGAGCAACAAGCAGATCAATGACGCTGCCGCCTACATCCGTGGGTTGGCGCATATGCGGGGCCGCAATGCGGAGTGGGGCGAGCGAGCCGTTCGTGACGCCGTCAGTCTGACAGCTGATGAGGCGAAGGAGCTGGGCGTAATCGACATCGTAGCGCAGGATATCCCTGATTTACTAAAGCAGGTTGATGGGCGGCGTATAAGTTTGCCGGGCGGTCACGAGCAGGTGCTTAGTACTGCGGGAGCGTTGC
>JAEZLB010000205.1 GCA_023435945.1 Pseudomonadota bacterium
TCGTATTGCTCCAACCACCTTGAAGCGCATTTTGGTGAAAGGCGAGACGTCGGAGAAATACATTCCGCATGTCTCTTCCTTGCTGGACGATGCACCGGTCTCGCTGCTGAGTGCGGTCGCTGAGCAACTTCACGAAGAGGCAAGCCTCAGTCGTGAAACCGTTTGGAAGAACTACCGCAGTCTCGCGCGCCAGGTGAGGAGCCGGCGTCCGATCTGGGAATGAGCAGGCCCAATCTCGAACAACCGGGTGTTTGGGCGCGATTGTTTCCCCGCGCCCTGGAACTGATGTCGCATCTGGAGCGCGAAGTCCCTGGTGCTCCGTGGACCTTCGGTGGCGGTACGGTGCTCATGCTTCGGCTTGGTCATCGCCAGAGCAAAGACATCGATCTGTTCGTGCCAGATCCGCAATATCTCGGTTACGTCAATCCGCGGCTGAGTGATGCTGCCGAGGACATCAGCACGGATTACGAGGAGTCGGCGGAATTCATCAAGCTGTTCCTCCCCGGAGGCGAGATCGACGTGATCGTTGGCGCACCGTTGACTGACGTTCCGCACGAAACAATTGACTACCGTGGGCGGACGATCCGAGTGGAGACTTCCGCGGAGATCATCGCCAAGAAGATGTGGCATCGTGGCGACCGCGCGAAGGCTCGAGATCTGTTCGATCTGTGCGCAGTTGCAACTGGCGAGCCGGATCAGTTGCGGCTGGCACGGCCCTTCTTGGCGCGACATGGTGCCGCGTTCTTGCGAGCACTCGCGGAGCGCGACGATGTGCTCAGGCGGGAGTTCGTGGAGATCGATGTCATAGCCGACCCGCTGCAGTTCGATGAATGCTTGCAGCTTGCCAAATCGATCTTCAGGCCGATACTGCGCACTGGCAGACGCCGAAAATAAGACACTTCCGGGTAATACTCTATCCATTTATTTATAAGTGGAGCTATTATTACCCAGCCATGAAAACCCGCGACCTCGACAGCGCGCTCCGAGTCTTCCGCGACAAAGGTGGCACGCTGCGCACCCGCGATCTGATCGCGAGCGGCGTACACACCGACGCGCTCTATGCACTGCGTGAAAGCGGTCAGATCGTCGAGCTCGGCCGCGGCCTGTACCGTCTGGCCGACGTCGGCGAAGCCGAGTATCCCGACCTCGCCGTCGTCGCGGCGCGCGCGCCGAATGCCGCCGTGTGTCTGATCAGCGCGCTCTCATATCACGACATCACGACACAGATCCCATCCTCCGTGCATCTGGCCGTACCTCGGGACGGCTATCACCGCATCAAGCTGTCCATCCCCGTGACGGTGTATCGCTTCGATCCGAAGACGTTCGACGAAGGACTCGAGACACATCGCATCGCCGGCATGCCGCTGAAGATCTACGGCGTTGCGCGCACAGTGGTGGATTGCTTCAAGTTCAGGAACAAGCTCGGGCTGGACGTCGCGCTCGAGGCGCTGCGTCTGGCACGACAGCGAAAACGCGTGCAGAACCGAGAGCTGCTGCGTTATGCGCGGCTGCTTCGTGTTGAAAAGCCCATGTCACCGTACCTGCAGGCGATCGAGTAAACAGGAAGCAAGCGAATGGGCAGGAAGGAACCGAAGAACATCGTGGCCTCCGTGCTTGCACGACTGCGGGAAAATGCGAAGTCGAGCGGCGCGCCGTTTCAACAGGTACTTCAGCAATACGCCATCGAGCGATTTCTGTACCGCGTCTCGAAGTCGAAGCACGCCCAGAGTGTCGTGCTGAAGGGCGCACTGCTGCTGAAGACAATCGGCATTCCGCGTGCGCGCCCCACGATGGATATCGACATGCTGCGCAAGGGGAAAGCCGATCAGGCGAGCTTGATCGCTCTCGTCAAGGACTGCGCAACGCTCGACGTGGAGGCGGACGGTCTCACTTTCCTTGCCGATAGCGTAGTAGGCGAGGAGATCACCAAGGATTCGGAATACAAGGGAACGCGCATTCTGATGGACGCGCGCATGGACAACGTGCGTCTTCGAATTCAGATCGACTTCGGTGTGGGCGATGTGATGATGCCCGGTCCGCGGATGATCGAATATCCAGCCTTCCTCGATGGCGACACGATCCATCTGCTTGCCTACCCCATCGAGTCCGCAATCGCTGAGAAGCTTCAGGCGATGGTGGCGCTCGGTAACGCGAACAGCCGCATGAAGGACTTCTACGACGTGTGGATGTGCTCGAAACATCTCGACTTCAAAGCGGACACGCTTGTCAAAGCCATCAGCGCTACTTTCAAGAATCGGGAGACCCCTTTGCCCACCGAGGAGTTCGAAGCGCTCACTGCGAGCTTCGCGGAGCAGCATCGAGTTCAATGGAACGCGTTCGTGAAGAAGATCGACGAGGAAGAGCTCATAGATTCGCTCAACAACATCGTCGACGAGATCAAAGTGTTCGCAATGCCCGCGCTCACTTCGTTCGCACACGGTGAGACGCTGCCACAAACGTGGAAAGCGGGAAAAGGCTGGATTTCCTCAGCATGAAATCCAGCCAAACCGCTGTACCCAACTGAGTCGGGTTAGAATCAATAGACAAGAACGTGAGGCGGGGGGGCAGAACGGAATGTCGGCAAAAACTATTAAGGACGAAGATTACATATCATTTGAGTTTGATATCGACACGGGCGTGTCCTCCGACGGAATCTGGCTCTGCATTGCGCAACTTCCATCGCGTACAAAATCCGAAATTGAAGCCGATTCTCCGTGCCAAAAGAATATCGATGCTCTCAGCGAGCTGCTTGCCGCGGGCGACGGCGGTCCTCTACTGACGCAGAACGCGCAACCTGGCCAGTTGCCACTGGTGGTCTGCCCCGAATACTCGTTCGGCTCTGCCGACTGGGTGCGTATCGATGCGCTCGTCGAAGCATACGTCGGCCCGTTAGTGCTGGTTGCAGGGTTCGGTCAATGCTCGTTGGCAGGTCTTAACTCAATTCGTGAAAGCGCTGTCACTCGGAGTGTCACACTTTCTTGCGGCTGGAGAGACGAGCCGCCGCACGGTGGAAGATCCATGAACTTTGGCTCGGTCTGGGTAAAAAAAGCTGACCAGTCTAGAAACGTGGTCTTGTTTGGAAAAAACTTTCTCGAAGCCAAGAACGAGGACCTCAAAGGGGTATTTAAGTTCGCGCAACTGACGGAGGTTGCCTTCAATGACGTTCGGATTCTTCCATTCATCTGTGCTGATGCGATAGAGACACCGAAACCTGGAAGTCGCGCAACTGTTGGGCAGCGTCTTGCCCAAAGAGTCATTAGCCATCACAAGCCCGCTATTTGCATTGGGTCCTTGCTGCAACCGGAAAAGCAAGCAAGCGAGCAATGGGTGAACGCCATTGATCGACTGATTCACGAATTCGGTGAGGCGAACGTCGTTCTCGTCATCTCAAATATTGCCACCGGAAGCTTTGATTCGCGCACCGGCGGCGATCAATGGAGAAATCTCTCGGGCGTTTATGTGTCTAAGAGGAAACAAGTAAAGGGGCAAAAGCGGGCGCAAGAATCGACCGACTATTTCGAATCAGCAAGCCTCATGGCATGGCCACTTCGATCCAATCTTCCGCAGGTTGCTTTTGGCACGATCAGCGTTCCGCCTTATTCGGCAGCCAGTGGAGTCCTACATCCTTGGAACGCGCCGCCAACACGGCCGAGATGCCTGATTTCAACTGGCGAGGGAGGCCGCATTCAGGAGTATGTGAGATCGGGTCTTCAGGACGAGCTCCTGCTACTGGCGGAGGTTACACGACTTCACTGCAGTGGGGCGGACCTGAAATTTGAACACGTCAAAACGCACATCGAGGGAGAGTCACGCGAAGCCGCCACTAACTTGGTTTCACAGCTGCTCGATGGACCTCTTTCACCACAGATCAAGCGTCAATCAGTTAGCGACCTCTGTCACCAGAGTCGTGTGGCCTTAGCTCAGTGCCTTGCGTGCCTTGATGCAGTAAAGGAAGGTTCTCGGCAGGTGGTGGCCGTAGACG
>JAEZLB010000219.1 GCA_023435945.1 Pseudomonadota bacterium
AGTCTCAACTTGCCCATCCTTCATATTCGCCTTATTTTGTGTAGTTGCTCCTGCTATTTTGCTTTCCAGTTTGCTGACACCGCATGCTCCGACCAGACACAGCTCCCCCGACACAATTCAGATGGCTGATATTCGTACTGGCTTCTTTCATCACCGTCCTGATGGGCGGATGCAGTGACTTGCCTCCGCTTAATAACCGCACGGTTTCTTATGCGCTGCCCGCTGATGAGATGAGCCGTCTCGGAAAAACGCTTTCTCCCCTGATCAAAGCGCACCCTGACACTTCCGGTATTTATCCTTTAACCAATCCCGAGGATGCCTTTGCCGCTCGTGTGCTGCTGGCCCGCGCCGCCGAGCGCACGCTGGATGTGCAGTACTACATCTGGAAACACGATACGACGGGCACCCTGCTGTTCGATGCCTTGCATGATGCCGCCGAGCGCGGCGTTCGTGTGCGGTTGCTGCTGGACGATAACAATACCTCCGGACTGGACCCTTACCTGGCAGTGCTGGATGCACACCCGAATATCGAGATACGGCTATTCAATCCTTTTGTGCAGCGCGACTGGCGATGGCTCGGTTACCTGACTGATTTTTCGCGACTCAATCGCAGGATGCATAACAAGTCGTTCACCGCAGACAGCCTGGTGACCATCATAGGCGGGCGCAATGTCGGGGATGAATACTTCGGCGCCAGCAATGAAATCGCCTTCTCAGACCTGGATGTCATGGCAGCCGGACCTGTCAGCACCCTGGTATCCCAGGATTTTGACCGCTACTGGCAAAGCCTCTCCTCCTATCCTGCCAACCAATTACTGGCGCAGGCCTCAAGCGATGACAAAGAGGCCTTTGCCGCCGCCGTAGAGCAAATCAAAAATTCAGCCGCGGCAACAAACTACATCGATGCCATTCGCCAGTCATCGTTCGTGCAGCACCTGACGGAAGGAAGCTTGGCGATGGAATGGGTGCCGACGCGCATGATCAGCGACGACCCTGCCAAGGGACTGGGACTGGCAGCACCCGAAAGCCTGTTACCGGCCCGCCTGAAGGATGCACTGAACGAGCCTTCTCATTCGCTGTACCTGGTCTCCCCTTATTTTGTTCCGGGCAAAGAAGGCGTGAATGCCTTCGCCGCGATGGTTGCCAGCGGCGTCAACATCCGCGTCCTGACTAATTCACTGGAAGCCACCGATGTCGCCGTCGTCCATGCCGGTTATGCAAAGCGCAGAAAATCCCTGCTGCAGTCTGGCATAGAACTGTATGAGTCACGCAGAACCTCAGCGGTGAATGAGCGTGAGAAATGGAGTTCGCTGGGCAGCTCCTATTCCAGCCTGCATGCGAAAACCTTCTCTGTCGACAATGAGCATGTTTTTATTGGCTCGTTCAATTTCGATCCTCGTTCAGCCAATCTGAATACGGAGATGGGATTCATCATTCACAGTCCGGCTCTGGCAAAACAAATGGCTGATTCATTTGAAAAGCAGATCGCCAGCAACGCCTATCAGGTTATGCTGGAAGATGAATCAAGGCTGGCGTGGGTAGAACAGAAAAATGGCACGACGATAAAACACAATGAAGAACCCGGCGTTTCCCGCTTGAAAAAATTAGCCATATGGGCGCTTTCCCTTCTGCCCATCGAATGGCTTTTATGACCCCCTCATCACTGGACATGCATGCAAGAACCATGGCGTCTTAGTTGAATAGGTAATAGCCATCTGCGCTTGTCGCATATAGAAATTCCCGTATGCGATGAACGTATATGGATACACGATTTAATTCGTTTGCCGCTTGCTATCAGGGATATAGCATGGCGACATCCATTCAACTCTCGCTCATTGCATTCACGCCTATGTCAGTCATCGCACCCGCCGTTGCAGAAGCGGCTTTCGATACTTCTGTGAATCAGGAATTCGATATCCGCCCCTTGAGTGCTCCACTGGGAGCGGAGATCATCAATCTCGATCTGTCAGTGCCGCTTTCCCGGCATGACTTCCAACGCATTCATCGTGCGCATCTCGATCATCACCTGCTGATATTCCGGGATCAGCGCATTACGCCACAGCAGCAGATCGATTTCAGCCGCTTGTTCGGTCAACTTCAGATTCATGTCCTGCACCAGTTTCAGCTTCCCGGCCACCCCGAAATACTGATCATCTCTAACATCAAAGAAGAGGGAAAACCAATCGGCCTGGGTGATGCCGGCCATTTCTGGCATTCCGACCTGTCTTACGTCGAGATCCCCAGCCTCGGCTCCATGCTGCATGCGCAGGAACTGCCTGATGAGGGCGGCGATACGCTGTTCTCCAACATGCACCTGGCATGGGATACGCTCGACAGCGAAACCAGGAAAGCGATCGATGGCTTGCAAGCGGAACACAGCTATCTCGCACAGTATGCCGAGCTGCAACGTCGCAATCCGTGGCGTCCCAATCTGACACCGGAGCAGATCGCACTGGTGAAGCCTGTGTTGCAGCCGGTGGTACGTACGCATCCCGAGAATGGCCGCAAAGCGATCTTCGTCAGCGAACATTTCACCACGCGCATTGTCGGTATTCCCGACGATGAAAGCCGCGATCTGCTGGCACGCCTGTTTGCGCACAGCACCAAACCAGAATTCGTGTATCGCCATCACTGGCAGGAACACGACATGATCTTCTGGGATAACCGTTCTCTGATTCACCTGGCTGCCGGCTGTCCCGACAACAAGCGCCGCAAGCTGTACCGCACCACGATCGAAGGCGACCGCCCTTTCTGAACCGCCTTCTGAGTCGCCGATTCAGTAACCCGCACAAACCCATTTGACTGGCACCGCTTCTGACCGGTGCCAGCATCACCCATTCATGGAGGAATAATGACTGCTCCCGGCCAACCCCAGAAATCCGCGCAGGCACTGCGCAAAACCCTCGCAGGTATCGGTGTATTAGCTGCCGCCCTGACCATCGCGTCACCTGCCCATGCCGAAGGCAAGATACGCATCGCACAACAGTTCGGCATCGCCTACCTGATTCTGGACGTGGTCAACGACCAGAAGCTGATCGAGAAGCATGGCAAGCAGCAGGGCCTGGATATCGATGTGGAATGGGCGCAGATTTCCGGTGCCACTGCGATGAATGAATCGTTGTTAGCCGGTGCACTGGACATTGTTTCGGCAGGTGTTCCACCTATGCTGACACTATGGGACAGGACGCATGGCAAACAGAACGTTAAAGCGGTTGCTGCACTGGGGTCGCTGCCGAATTACCTGATAACCAATAACCCCAACGTCAAGACGCTGAAGGACCTGAGCGACAAGGACCGGATTGCGGTACCGGCTGCCGGCGTCGGCTTCCAGTCACGCACCTTGCAGATTGAAACAGCGCGTCTGTTCGGCCCTGCAGAATTCAAGAAATATGACAAGATCTCCGTCAGCCTTGCCCACCCCGATGCCACGTCCGCGCTGATCGCCGGCGGCTCGGAAATCACCACGCACTTCTCCAGCGCCCCTTTCTACTACCAGGCGCTGGCCGCCAACAAAAATGTGCGCAAGGTAATAAGCTCCTACGACATCCTGGGCGGCAAGGCGACTTTCAATGTCGTCTACACCACGCAGAAATTCAACGAGGAGAATCCCAAGACCTACCAGGCCTTCTACAATGCCTTGGCAGAGGCAGCGGAAATCATCCGTGCAGACAAGAAGAAAGCGGCAGAGATTTTCATCCGCGTGCAGAAATCCAAGCTGTCGCCAGGGCTGGTACAGCAGATCATCGAAGATCCGGAAAATGATTTCACCATTTCTCCGCATCGCACCTATGTCTATGCCGAAGAACTGCACAAGCTCGGCATCCTGAAGAACAAGGCCGCTTCGTGGAAAGACTATTTCTTCAGCGCCGCCTACGTCAATCCCGGGAGCTGATATGACATCCGCTCAGCACCTGTTCCTGAAAAACTTCGGTTTCGCCCGCAACAGCGCGGCCTTGCGTCACCGCACTCCTGCTCTACCCGCACAAACCGTTCCGCCTGCAACCAACCACCCCTTGTTGCAGGTAAACGAAGTCAGCCTGGAATATCAGACTGAGCGGCAAATCGTACGTGCCACGCACCGTGTCAGCTTCGATGTACATCGCGGCGACCGCTTCGTCCTGCTGGGACCATCCGGCTGCGGCAAGTCCACGCTGCTCAAGGCAATTGGCGGATTCATCAAACCGGTTGAAGGCAGCATCAGTCTCAATGGCGAGGAAGTGATCAAGCCAGGACCGGATCGTATCGTCGTCTTCCAGGAATTCGATCAGCTCTCCCCCTGGAAAACGGTGAAACAGAATGTGATGTTCCCGCTGCTGGCCTCGCGCCAGCTCAATAAGCAAGATGCCGCGGAAAGAGCGCTTTATTACATCGAGAAGGTTGGCCTGTCCAAGTTCGTGAATGCCTATCCCCACCAGCTCTCCGGCGGGATGAAACAACGCGTTGCCATTGCACGCGCTCTGGCAATGCAGCCTAGTGTACTGCTGATGGATGAACCGTTCGCAGCGCTGGATGCGCTGACCCGCCGCAGGATGCAGGAGGAATTGCTTGAGCTGTGGAACGAAGTCGGCTTCACACTGGTTTTCGTCACCCACTCCATCGAAGAAGCCGTCATCGTCGGCAATCGGGTTGCGCTGCTATCGCCGCATCCGGGTCGCATGCTGGCCGAAATCAACACGCATCAGTTCAATGCGGCCAGCCAGGGGAACGATAGCTTCCAGAACACCGTACAACGCATCAACCGCCTGCTCTTCAAGGAAGGACCTGTTGCATCATGAGTCACACCACCGTTCCACCGATACGGCCCGAGTACGAAAATGTATTGGAGCCTTTTACCGAAGCACCGGTAACACGCGAGCGCCAGTTCTCCAACATTCTTCTGAACAATGAATGGATACGCAAAAGCCTGATACTGGCAGTACTGATACTCGGATGGGAGATCTTTGCCCGCCTTCAGGACAACGACCTGCTGTTCCCGCCTTTCACTGCCGCGCTCAAAGCTTTTGTTGAGGACATCGGCAACGGTGAACTGATCGCCAAGATAGGCATCTCGCTGAAGATACTGCTGCAGGGTTACCTGGGCGGTACCGTGGCAGCACTCGTGCTCACCACGCTTGCCGTGTCCACTCGCACCGGACGCGATGTGTTGGACATCCTGACTTCCATGTTCAATCCGCTGCCAGCCATCGCGCTGCTGCCGCTGGCCTTGTTATGGTTCGGCATAGGCCAAAAGAGTCTGGTGTTTGTGCTGGCTCACTCGGTGTTATGGCCGCTCGCACTCAGTATGTACAGCGGCTTCCAGAGCGTACCGCAAACACTGCGCATGGCTGGGCGCAATTATGGCCTGACCGGCCTTCCTTATGTGCTGCATGTACTGGTGCCTGCAGCATTGCCTGCCATCCTGTCGGGCTTGAAGATAGGCTGGGCCTTTGCCTGGCGCACGCTGATTGCTGCGGAACTGGTATTCGGCGCCTCTTCCGGCAATGGCGGGCTGGGCTGGTATATCTTCCAGCACCGCAATGAGCTGATGACAGACAAAGTATTCGCCGGCCTGGCAACCGTGATCCTGATTGGCCTGATCGTCGAAAACTTCTTCTTCCGCACGCTGGAAAGAATCACGGTACAACGCTGGGGCATGCAGAACTGATGCCATTTCTCTGGCAATGCAGCAGTTCCTTGTGACACTACCAGGAACTGCTTCACCCTTTCTGGTAATGCCGTGAATGCGTGCGCAACACGCTAAAAGCTGCTCACAGGACCTGAGCTGCGCTGACACCCTCGAAGCAGGATATAGACCCCGATACAGCGGAGACGCCCCCTCACCTGAAACCGGACACAGACAGGAAGCCCGTGAGCACCGGGCTGCCCGCACCTGCGAGTTGGCAGCTTGCGGCAGCACCTTGTCTTTGTGTTATCCCGCCAACTGCCACGCCAAGCCAAACACGAATAAGAGATGACAACATGCAACCACTAACTTCATAATTCTTGGCGCCGACATGATAACCATCAGGAATAAGAATGTTACACCGTCATATGTGCCAAGGCCTGGCCTCGGCAGCGCTAGTACTTAGCGCCCCTCCCACCTTGGCCCTCTCCTGCATCACTTCCGGCAACGTCTCATCGACTCAATGCACCCCTGTCGACATCCAAATGGTGGGAGGTGCAGGTGCCTCATCACTGACTGTTACCAATACCACAGCCAGCTCGGTAGCGGTACTCAGCTCTCCCTACGCCACCGGCCCCTTTAACCAGACGCTTACCATCGACGGCACGACCGTACTGAACAGGTCCGATTATCCGGCTGTGTACATGTACTCCTCCCAGCCAGGCTGGAACGCCAACCTGCAGATCGGCTCCGGGGTGTCTATTACTTCGGCAGGTCCGTTCGGCGCCGTCTGGTTACGCTCTGAAAGCAACGATACCGCCACTAGCAACACCATTCGGGTCGATAGCGCTGCAACCGTCAATTCGTTGGGAGCGAGCGCCGATGGCATCACCGCCACCTCCAACAATGGCGCTGTCTCGCTGATTAACCGAGGGGGTGTGACGGCAGCCGGGGGCAGAGGCTTGTATGCAGAGGGTGGCTCTGCCAGCCTGTCGCCCGTTGAGGTCAGCGTGACCAACCTGGGTTCGGTTGAGGCCTCTCTGGCCGGCATACGCACGATCAATTACCACGGGAAAGCGCAGATCGACAATCAGGGCAGTGTTCGCTCCCTCACCCGCCAGGGACTCATTGCCTGGTCAGCCAATGGCGGCGCAGAGATCCATAACAGCGGTACCGTAATCGCCGATCATTATGACGCCGTGCTAGCTAGCGGCACCGGCGGCAATGTAGTCGTCACCAACAACGGCAGC
>JAEZLB010000285.1 GCA_023435945.1 Pseudomonadota bacterium
GGTCTATTCGGCCTGGTGGTTCATGCTCATCATGGGTTTTCTGGTGCTGTCCACCACGCTGTGCATCATCCGCAATGCACCCAAGATGCTGAAAGATATGCGCAGCTGGCGCGAAAATGTGCGGGAACAGTCCCTGCGTAATTTTCACCATCACGTTGAATGGCAAAGCACCCACGAGCCCCAGGCGCTTGCCAACAATCTGGCCCAGCGTATCGCGACGGAAGGCTATCGTGCCAAGCTCGTGCAAAAAGACGGTGCCGTGCTGATAGCTGCCAAGCAGGGTGCGGCCAATAAATGGGGTTATATTTTTGCCCACAGCGCCATCGTGATCATTTGCGTGGGCGGCCTGATGGATTCCAATCTCGCCGTGCGTGCGCAGCAGTTCATATTCGGCAAGACACCCTTCATGGGGAGCGGCCTGATCTCCGAGATTCCGCAGCAGCACCGGCTCGGAACTGGAAACCCGACCTTCCGTGGTGTCACCGAAGTGCCGGAAGGGGCGAGCAGCAATACCGCATTGCTATTTCAGCAGGAGGGCGTGCTGATCCAGGATCTGCCCTTCACCATCAAGCTCGATCGTTTCATCATCGACTATTACTCGACTGGTATGCCCAAGCTCTTTGCCAGCGAAGTGGTGGTGACCGACCATGCCAGTGGCGACAGCTTCCCTGCCACCATTAAAGTCAATGAGCCCTTGATCTACAAAGGCATCGCCGTTTATCAGTCCAGTTTTGATGACGGAGGCAGTCATCTGAAACTCACAGCCTATCCCATGGCGGGCGCAAGCACGCAGACTTTCGCTATCGAGGGCAACGTCAAGGATTTCTCGGAAATAAAAGGCGCAAACGGCGAATCTTATACGGTGGAATGGAGCGGATTCAGACCCTTCAACGTGGAAAACATGGCTATGCAGGGGCAGGATGTGCGTGCCGTGAATGCGGATCAGGCGTTTGGCGGCAACAAGTTACTGGGCAATATGGATAAGCATTTGGGCTCCGCGGCGCGAGACGACGGTAGCAAGGATTTCAAGAATGTCGGCCCCAGCGTGCAGTACAAGTTGCGTGACCAGACTGGTCAGGCACGGGAATATCACAATTACATGCGCCCGGTAGAAGTGGAAGGACAATGGGTGTACCTGAGCGGCATGCGTGAAACGCCCGCAGAGCAATTCCGTTACTTGCGCATTCCCGCAGATGACAACGATAGCGTTGAAGAGTGGATGCGCCTGCGTGCAGCACTGATGAATCCGGCATTGCGTGAAAAAGCGGCGCAACGTTATGCCGGAGTAGCAATAAAAGAGGCGCCTAACGCCACCGACCCGTTACGCCAGCAATTGCGTGAATCCGCCATCCGCGGGCTGGGCATATTCGCCGGCACGGAAACCGAGGGCGGCTACATGGGCGTTTCCCGTTTCCTGGAGCGCCTGCCTGCCACCGACCAGGAAAAGGCAGCGGATATTTTCATGAAAATTCTGCACGGCAGCATGTGGGAACTGTGGCAAGTGGCACGCGCCGAACAGGGGTTGCCGCCCGCCCAGGCGGACGAAAAAAATAGCCGTTTCCTGCAGGTGGCGATTAATGCAATTTCCGATTCCTACTTGTATGGCGCTCCGGTTTATCTGCAGCTGGACGAGTTCAGTGAAGTGAAATCATCGGTATTCCAGGTAACTCGCTCGCCAGGAAAAAATGTGGTGTATCTGGGGTGCCTGCTGTTGACGCTCGGTGTATTTGCGATGTTCTACATTCGCGACCGGCGTTTGTGGATCTGGATCACACGTGATGCCGAAGGCAAGGCCCGGGCATTGATGGCCATGAGCACGCCGCGTCGAACGCTGGATTTCGACAAGGAATTCGAAAACATGAAAGAACAAATAACAAAGCATTGATCGACTGCAGCCGAGGCCCGACTCCACTATACTGTCGGGCATTTACGGATCACGTAGCCGAGCAATATTGGAGCGCCCAGATGGAACTGACGCAATCTCAGATATATACGCCGCCGCCGGGTTTCTTTCGGCGCCTGACTGTCGTGGACTGGTTATACGCGCTGGCGCTGCTGGCCGGAGCTGGCTACGCGCTGGTTCACTTTAATCAGCATATGGATGGGTACGACAAGGGTGTGCTGATACTGTCGGTGCCCACCTTTGCCTGGCTGGGTTGGTACTGGAAGCCGATACGATGGGTGATGGCGGTATTGGCCGTGCTTTCGCTATCCGCAATTGCCATGTATGGCGGTGACCTGCAGATGGCTGAGCAGCGCTTCCTGCTGAAGTATCTGTTTTCCAGCCAATCCGCGATCCTCTGGATGAGCATGCTGTTCGTGTTCTCGACCGTGTTCTACTGGATAGGTTTAGCCACCCGGTCCGAAACGGGTGGAGCGCTGGGTGCCAAGCTCTGTTGGGCTGCCATTATCATGGGAACGACCGGTATGCTGGTGCGCTGGTATGAGTCCTATCTGCTGGGGCCGGACATCGGCCACATTCCGGTCTCCAATTTGTATGAAGTCTTCATTCTCTTCTGTCTGATTACGGCACTGTTTCATCTGTATTACGAACAGGTCTATGCAACGCGCCAGCTCGGCCCCTTCGTGCTGCTCATCATCACCGCCGCAGTCGGCTTCCTGCTGTGGTACATGGTGAGCCGCGATGCAGGCCAGATCGAACCGCTGGTGCCGGCCTTGCAGAGCTGGTGGATGAAGATTCATGTGCCGGCTAACTTCATCGGCTACGGCACCTTTGCCTTGGCAGCCATGGTGGCGGTTGCCTATCTGCTGCGTTCGCATGGCATGCTGGCGGATCGCCTGCCGTCGCTGGAATTGCTCGATGACGTGATGTACAAATCGATCGCGGTCGGTTTTGCCTTCTTCACGATTGCAACGATTCTCGGTGCACTGTGGGCAGCTGAAGCATGGGGTGGCTACTGGTCCTGGGATCCGAAGGAAACCTGGGCGCTGATCGTGTGGCTAAATTATGCAACCTGGCTGCACATGCGCCTGATGAAGGGGCTGCGCGGTCGCGTGGCGGCTTGGTGGGCGGTAGTCGGTCTGTTGATTACGACGTTCTGTTTCATCGGCGTCAATATGTTCCTGTCGGGCCTGCATTCTTACGGCGAGCTCTGATCTTTCCCTTCTTTAATATTCAAAAGCCGCCGGCGACAACCGGCGGCTTTTTTTTAAATTGTGTAAGCTAGACGGGCTGGATACCGTTTTTCCGAATCGGAGCCGCCATGCTGATCAAACGCTCTCCCAATGGAATAGATATTCCATTTCCTTCTGAAATTACGCCTCGTCATGTCTTTGAGGGACGCCGTCGCTTCATCAAGACACTGGCGATAGGCTCGATTGCAGGAAGCAGCCTGCTAGACATGGCAGCCCGTACTGCTTTTGCGCAAACGCCGGCCCGGCAAAAACTTCCGGCTTTCCCGAGTCCTGCTTACAAAATTCCCGACAAGTTGACGGATTATGAAGACGCCACGACGTACAACAACTTCTACGAGTTCGGTACCGGCAAGGGCGACCCTTCGCGCCGTGGCGGCACATTAAAACCTCGGCCTTGGATGATTTCCATTGAGGGCGAGGTCAACAAGCCCATGCAAATCGATATCGACGACCTGCTGAAACTCGCACCGCTGGAAGAGCGCATTTATCGGCTGCGTTGTGTGGAAGGCTGGTCCATGGCGATTCCCTGGATAGGCTATTCATTTTCGTCCTTGATGAAGAAAGTCGAACCCAATGGGCATGCCAGGTTCGTCGAATTCACCACCCTGGCCGATCCCAGGCAAATGCCCAATTTGCGCAGTTCCATCCTGGAATGGCCTTACGTCGAAGGGCTGAGGCTGGATGAGGCCAATCATCCCCTCACGCTGTTGGCGATGGGCATGTATGGCGAAGTGCTGCCGAATCAGAGCGGCGCGCCGGTGCGCATTGTCGTACCGTGGAAGTATGGGTTCAAGTCCGCCAAGTCGCTGGTCAGAATTCGCTTCACTCGCGAGCAGCCCCGGACGGCCTGGAATATCGCTGCGCCCCGTGAATATGGTTTTTATTCCAATGTGAATCCGGATGTCAGCCATCCGCGCTGGTCGCAAGCCACAGAGCGTCGCATAGGAGAAGATGGCCTATTCACCCGGAAGCGCAAGACCCTCATGTTCAATGGCTATGACGAGGTTGCATCGCTGTATGCGGGCATGGATCTGAGGCGCTATTACTGATCCCTTATGCAAGCTGCTCCATTCAACCGGGAAAAGCTGTTAAAGCCTGTATTGTTCCTGCTGGCGCTGCTGCCTTTCCTGCGCCTGGTATTCCTTGTCGCGACAGAGCAACTGGGCGCCAATCCGGTTGAATTCGTTACCCGAGACACCGGTAACTGGACGTTATATATGTTGTGCGCGACGTTGGCCGTCACCCCGTTGCGTCGTCTAACCGGCTGGAAAGCCATTCAGAAGTCGCGTCGCATGCTGGGCTTGTTTGCCTTTTTCTATGCCTGTCAGCATTTCCTTGCTTTCCTGTGGTTCGAGCATTTTTTCGATGTGGCAGAAATGTGGCGCGATGTATTGGAGCGTCCCTTTATTGCCGTTGGCTTCGCTGCCTTCCTCTTGCTGATACCGCTGGCGGTGACCAGCAACAAAGCGGCTATGCGGAAATTGGGGAGGCGCTGGCAGGCGCTGCACAGACTGATTTACCTGATTGTATTGCTGGCCCTTTTGCATTTCTGGTGGATGCGGGCCGGCAAGCAGGATTTTGCGGATCCGATGCTATGGGGAATAGTCGTGGCCGTGATGCTGGGACTGCGCATATACTGGCATTATGCGCAGCCGCATCGGACAGCAGCGCCTTAACCGGGAATACGTTCGAGCGCGAACAATTGTTCGGCGGTTTCCCGTTCACGAATGACGTGCGTGGTCTTGCCGTCAACCATGATCTCGACGGCACGGCCGCGCGTGTTGTAGTTGGAAGCCATCGTCATGCCGTAAGCGCCGGCTGACATGATGGCAAGCAGGTCACCTTCTTCAACCGTCAGGCTGCGCGCACGCGCCAGCCAGTCGCCTGATTCGCATACCGGCCCGACTACATCATAGGTCTGTGCCTCGGCGGAACGCTTGATCACCGTTTGCACGCGATGCCAGGCTTCGTACATGGCCGGGCGCATCAAGTCATTCATTGCGGCATCCACCACTGCAAAATGCTTGCTGCTTCCATGTTTCAGATATTGCACCTGGGTTAGCAGTATGCCGGCATTGCCCGCAATGGAACGTCCCGGTTCAAACAGCACCTTGATGGGTTCGCCGTTATGTTTTGCCGCGCGCCACATTTTGATCCGCGCAAAAAGGCGTCCCAGATAATCACCTACCGCGACCGGCTTCTCATCGTCATAGGTAATGCCGATGCCACCGCCGATATCCAGGTGATGCAAAGGGATGCTTTCAGCCGCCAGCTGATCAACCAGTTCGATAACCTTGTCCAGCGCTTCCAGCAGCGGTGCATCGTCCAGCAGTTGTGAGCCGATATGGCAGTCTATGCCCACAACCTCCAGGTTGGGCAATGAAGCTGCGGTACGGTAGGTGGTCAGGGCATCTTCATAAGCCACGCCGAACTTGTTTTCCTTCAGCCCGGTCGAAATATAAGGATGCGTCTTTGCATCGACATTGGGATTCACACGCAAGGAGACAGGAGCCTTCTTACCCATTTCGCCCGCGACTGCATTCAGGCGATGCAGTTCAGGGATAGACTCCACATTGAAGCAGAGGATGTTGTGTGACAGTGCCAGTCGCATCTCATCCCGCGTCTTGCCTACACCGGAGAAAATGACCTTGCGCGGGTCCCCGCCTGCTGCAACCACCCGCAACAATTCGCCACCTGAAACGATATCGAAACCTGCTCCATGTTGATGCAAGAGGTTCAGGATCGCCAGATTGGAATTGGCTTTGACCGCATAACAGACGAGCGCTTCCTCAGTGTTGCCAACATGTTGTGCGCAGGCCTGGGAGTAGGCTGAGAAATTTTCTATGAGTGCCGCTTTAGAATAGACATACGCAGGTGTGCCGAAGCGCGCAGCAATATCGGTCAGAGGGACGCCTTCGGCATGAAGTACGTCTTGCTGGTAGGTAAAATGCGACATGGATGAAATCTATTGAGTGGAAGTGCTTGTCGAAGGACGTTCCTGCTGAGCAGCCGGCGTGGTTTGATCGCCGGGCGTAGCAACGGGAGCCGGCACTTCTGGAATATAAAGCGGCCCGGTCTGGCCGCAGGCTGCTATCAGGAATGCGGACAGTAAGGCGGATGTGCCGGCAGCAACGCGGAAAAAGCTGGACAGGGGCTTCACGATTACAATGTGGGTTAACAGAGTTTATGGGAGTGTAGCATGACGGAATCAGAATTCCTTGTCCTGGCAGAGCAGACGCTGAGTGCTGTAGAGGCGGCATTCGAGCGTGCCGCCGAAGGCAGTGATGTGGATATCGAAAGCAGCCGCAACGGCAATGTTCTGGAAATCGAGTTCATCGATAACGGTTCGAAAATCATCGTTAATAGCCAGACGCCTATGCAGGAAATCTGGGTTGCCGCACGCTCCGGGGGATTTCATTTCCGCCGGGAGGGCGAGCGCTGGGTCAATACGCGCGATGGCAGTGATCTGTTTGAGGTGCTGTCCGCAAGTGCCAGTGCCCAGGCAGGTGTAGCGTTGTCGATTGCTCCTGCCTAAAATAAAAAGCCGGGAAACGTTCTCCGTTTCCCGGCTGCACCGTATTCACAGCTAAAAGGGGGGGTCAGAAAATCTCGTTCTTGACCTCTTCTTTGGTCCGCTGATCTTCAGTGCCGGGCTCGCCCAGGGTAAAGCCATCCAGTCCCAGGAAGCGTACGCTGTCGCCATTGGCATACTCTTCGTACATATAGTCGTTGGCGACTTGTACCACGCCTGTTGGCATAGGGCGCTCCGCTTCAACAGGCACACCTTTCAGCGCGGTTTGCATGTAATTCATCCAGATCGGGAGTGCCAGGCCACCGCCGGTTTCACGGCCACCCATATTGCGTGGCTGGCTGTATCCCATCCATGCCACGGCCGCAATCTTGGGTTGATAGCCCGCGAACCAGGCATCAATGGAATCGTTGGTGGTGCCGGTTTTACCTGCAATATCCGGTCGCTCCAGGGCTTGCGCGCGCGCAGCGGTGCCGCGACGAACCACATCTTTGAGCATGCTGTCGGTAATGAAAGCATTGCGCTCATCAATGACACGGCTCATTTCATTGTCGGCGGTATCAGGTGGATTGGCCTGTGAAATCACATTGCCTTGCGTATCAGTGATTTTGCTAATCAGATAAGGATGAATCTTGTAACCACCGTTAGCGAATACCGCATAGCCGCTTGCGAGTTGCAATGGGGTGGTGACGCCAGCGCCCAGTGCCATGGTCAGATAGGCAGGATTCTTGGCCGGATCAAAGCCAAAACGGGCGGCAAACTCCTGTCCGAACTCTGGGCCGATGTTATGCAGAATGCGGATCGAAACCGAGTTTTTCGAACGCGCGAGTCCGGAGCGCATTGTCATGGGGCCTTGATACAGGCCATCGTAGTTCTTGGGTTCCCATGCTCTGCCGCCGGTCTGACTGGTATCGAAGGTAATCGGAGCATCATTGATAATGGTTGCCGGAGACAAGCCTTTTTCCAGGGCAGCGGAATAAATGAAAGGCTTGAAGGCTGATCCGGATTGGCGCCAGGCCTGAGTGACGTTATTGAACTTGCTGCGATTGAAGTCAAATCCGCCTACCAGGGCACGGATGGCGCCATCGTAGGTGTTCAGGGAAACGAAAGCGGCTTCTACTTCCGGCAATTGGGTGATCGCCCATTTTTTTCCTTCCTTGATCACGCGGATGACAGCGCCACGACGAATGCGACGATTCGGTGATGCTTTTTCACTTAATGCGCTAGCAACAAAGCGCAGATCATTTCCGTTAAGCGTGATTTCTTCGCCCGATGCCAGCACAGCCTTGATACTCTTGGGGGATGCGGATAGCACCAGTGCCGCAACAATGCCATCGCTGGGCGGATGTTCCGCCAGCTTGCTGTCTATGGCATTTTCCAGTTCTTCTTTATTGTTTGGCAGATCCATATAGCCTTCCGGACCGCGATATCCCTGGCGCTGATCGTAGTCCAGTACACCGCGACGCAGGGCGGTGTAAGCTGCTTCCTGATCTGTTTTCAGGATGGTGGTGTAGACATTCAAGCCACGTGTGTAGGTTTCTTCCTTGAACTGAGCGTAGGCCAGTTGTCGCGCCATCTCGGCAACATACTCCGCACGCAAGCCAAAACCGCTGCTGTGTTGTTTAATCTTGATCTCTTCGGCGCGCGCCGTTTCATATTGCGCCGTGGAGATATAGCCGAGGTCATGCATGCGCTTCAGAATGTATTGCTGGCGTATCTTTGCCCGATTGGGATTGACGACCGGATTGTAGGTAGACGGTGCCTTGGGCAAGCCGGCCAGCATTGCTGCTTCAGCAATCGTGATTTCAGACAGGAATTTCCCGTAATAGATCTGGGCCGCGGACGAAAAGCCGAACGCACGCTGTCCCAGGTAGATCTGGTTCATGTAGATTTCCAGAATCTGATCTTTGCTTAAATGCTGCTCAATTTTCCATGCCAGCAGGATTTCGTACAGCTTGCGTTTATAGGTTTGTTCGCTGGACAGGAAGAAGTTGCGGGCTACCTGTTGGGTAATGGTGGACGCACCTTGCCGGCGTGAGCTGGTCAAATTGTTCAGGGCAGCCCGCGCGATGCCCACATAGTCGACTCCCCTGTGTTCATAAAAGCGCTCGTCTTCAATCGCAAGCACAGCCTGCTTCATGTAATCCGGGATGTCGTTGAAGCGAACGACATTGCGTCTTTCTTCGCCAAACTCGCCAATCAATATGCCATCCGCAGTGAAGACGCGAAGCGGAATCTTGGGGCGATATTCTGTCAACGCATCCAGGGAAGGCAGTTGTGGATAGGCGATGCTAATGACAAAAATGACCAGCAATAGCCCAGACAGCATCAATCCTGCGGTGATGCCAACGACTCCCAGCAGCAAACGAGCGGGCAAGCTTTTGGGAAGGCGAAAGAATTTTCCAGACTTTTTGCCGGATGAAGATTTAGAGGCCATGCAGAATCAATAGAGATGATGAATAAGGCTAACCCGCATTATAGAAGCTCCCGCCCAACACGCGAGAGTAAAGCTTTTCGATAGCGGATGCCTTTCAGTAACGACATGTAACCGCGAAAGCCAAGCCGCGTTAGTTTTTGGCAACGGAATTGCACTGTACGATATGGAAAGCATTTACGGCTTGAAAGCTTGTTGCTAGCATTTAATCCACATTTTAATAAAGGCAAGCTAAGCATCAGTTTTTAAAAGGGTTTTTAACCTTCTCGCCATTTTAGTGTACTGAGTTCCTATTTTCTATAAGGAATCTGGCCACACCGCGTTTGCAGGGAGACGCAGTCTTGAGAGTAGATCTGGGATCTTTGTTCGGCAAAAAAAAACTTCCTCTGGTTGGCTTGGATATCAGTACATCCGCAGTCAAAATGGTGGAGTTGGCTGAAGGCGGGAAAAACGATATGAGGCTCGTGCGTTGCGCCACAGAGCCTTTGCCTAAAGGCGCGATCGTCGATGGCAATATAGAAAATATCGAGCAGGTGGCGGAGGCGATCCGCAAAGTCTGGAAAAAAAGCGGGGCCACCTCGAAGCACGTTGCGATCGGATTGCCTTCAGCATCAGTGATTACCAAGCAGATTACCTTACCTGGAGGCTTGCATGAAGACGAGCTTGAGGTACAGGTAGAGAGCGAGGCCAGTCAATACATCCCCTTCGCCTTGGAAGAAGTCAGTCTCGACTTCGACGTGATCGGCCCTTCTCCAAACGCGGAAGATGAGATTGAAGTCATGCTGGCGGCAGCTCGCAAGGAGAAAGTCGAAGACAGGGTGGCCGTGGCAGAAGCTGCCGGACTGATGCCAACCGTGATGGATATCGAGACTTACGCAGCACGTGCGGCAATTGAAAGAATCACATCCCGATTCCCTCAGGCAAGCGGCAAAATTATTGCCTTGTTCAATATTGGTTCGGCAGTCACGCACATTTCTGTTCTGCTTGATGGCAAGCCATTATATGAGCGAGAACAGCCCTTCGGCGGTAAGCAGCTCACACAAGATATTGCGCGGGCCTATGGGCTGACTCAGGAAGATGCTGAAATGCGCAAAAAGGCAGGCAATCTGCCGGAAGGATATGAGTCCGAGGTGCTCGCACTTTTCCTTGAAAATGCATCGTTAGAAATCACGCGGGCATTGCAGTTCTTCTTTACCTCGACACCTTACAACCGTGTAGATCACCTTTTTCTCTCAGGCGGCAGCGCCATTGTTCCCGGTCTGGCCGATGCGGTCGCATCGCGTTCAGGTGTGGCTACGTCGGTAGTTAGTCCATTCCAGGGTATGCAGTTGTCCCGGGGAATAAGGGAAAAGCAACTGAATCTGGAGGGCCCCGGCTATCTGGTGGCGTGCGGATTGGCAATGAGGAGATTCGACTGATGATAAAAATAAATC
>JAEZLB010000029.1 GCA_023435945.1 Pseudomonadota bacterium
CGCTTGAACTGCAGTTCAAGCGCGCGCAATTGCACGCTAAGGCAGGCGACGTAAAAGCAGCGATCAAGCTGCTGGACGATATAAAGGCCGACGGAGAGGAGCCGCAAGTGCAGGTCGCGGTAGCGAAATCCCAGATCCTGAGAGCCGCCAACCAGCCTCGCCAGGCATTCGCTGTTTTGCAGGCAGCATTAAAACGATTCCCCGACAATACCGGGCTGCTGTACGACTATGCGATGGCCGCAGAAACCGTGAAGCGCTTTAAGGATATGGAACAGGCCCTGCGCAAGATCATCCGCATTGCCCCCACCAACCAGCATGCCTACAACGCACTCGGATACTCGCTGGCAGACAGGAATGTGCGCCTGACGGAAGCACACCAGCTCATCAGCCGCGCCCTGGAACTGGCCCCACTAGATCCTTACATCATGGATAGCATGGGCTGGATAGAATTCAGGATGGGGCGCCTGGCGGAAGCCGAGAAACTACTCAGCAAGGCCTACGAATTGCGTCCGGACGCTGAAATTGGTGCACACTTGGGCGAAGTATTATGGGCCACGGGGAAACATGAGGCGGCCAAAGAAGTATGGCACGCCGCCACGCAACTGGACCCTGCCAACAAGACACTGAAAAGCACGCTGGCACGTTTTAAGGTGGCGCCTTAAGGGAACCTCGCCCTGCCACGGCGCTCCGACCATTACTGTCAACTCAAACCGGAACCACGCTGGCACTCGATGATGTCTTTTCCATTTATGCCCAAGCGCTGCCGCCTGAGCAGCATACTGGCTCTCGCACTTCCGCTTGTGCTGGGTGCCTGCACCACTGTTCCAAGCGATACGCGGCCTTCGCCTTCCGTAGCAGGCGCCACTGCAAGGACTTATCACCCTGCCATAGAAATGGGTGGACGCCTGTCGGTGCGCTATGAACGAAACGGCAATGAAGAAGCGCTGCATGGCAGCTTCGTGTGGGAGCAAGCGCCGGATCGCATCATTGTGACGCTGCTGTCCCCGCTGGGCCAGACTCTGGCCGTGATCGACATCACGCCACTCAGCGCAACACTGATGCAACCGGGCCAAACGCCGCGCACTGCACAGGACGTGGACACGCTGACCGCAGCTACCCTGGGCTGGCCTTTGCCGGTTTCAGGCTTGCAGCACTGGCTGCAGGGATTCGTCGCCAATACGGCTAGTCACACGCTGGAAGCGGCTCCGGCCGAAGCGGGCCTCATCAACACTGATGATGGCTGGCGCCTGCAGTACGTGAGCTGGCAGCAGGATGGCCAGGACTATCCGCGCCGCATCGATCTGGAACGCCATACTGCGCAGGCAGGAGAAGTGTCCCTGCGCATCGTGGTCGACCGCAGGCAAGTACCTCATTAAATAAAGAAAAGAAAATAAAGAAAACCGACGCCCATGAGCCGCCGACTGGAAAACTGCCCCGCCCCCGCCAAACTGAATTTGTTCCTGCATGTGACAGGCCGCCGTCCCGATGGTTATCATTTGCTGCAATCGGTATTTCAACTGATAGACAAATCCGATCTGCTGCATTTTGAAACCCGCGAGGATGAACAAATCCGGCGCAGCACTGAGGTGGCGGGCGTACCGGAAGAATCGGATCTGATTATTCGCGCCGCCCGCCTGCTGCGGGATGCAGCACACTCGCAAGGCA
Organism: Pseudomonadota bacterium; assembly: GCA_023435945.1. GTDB lineage: Bacteria > Pseudomonadota > Gammaproteobacteria > Burkholderiales > Burkholderiaceae_D > JAEZLB01. The sequence goes on from JAEZLB010000029.1 coordinate 1,666, forward strand.
TCGGGAAGCCCTGCGGCGCGACGATTGCCATAGAAAAAAGACTCCCCATGGGCGGCGGGCTGGGCGGCGGGTCTTCCGATGCCGCCACCGCGCTGATAGTGCTTAACCATTTATGGGAAACAGGATTCTCCCAGACGGAATTAATGGCATTAGGACTGCAACTGGGGGCGGATGTACCGTTTTTTCTATTTGGCCAGAACGCTTTTGCGGAGGGTGTGGGAGAGGATCTGGTTGCCATCGAAACACCAAAACGATGGTTCGTCGTGATCGAACCAGGAGTGCAAGTGCCAACCGCAAGAATTTTTTCTCATCATGAATTGACAAGGGACACTAAACCCGTCAGAATAACGGACTTTTCCAATGCATTACTTAGCTACGGAAAAAACGATCTACAAGCAGTTGCGACGAAGCTGTTTCCGCCGATTGCAGAAGCCATAGAATGGCTGAGCAAATTTGGCGAAGCCAGAATGACCGGATCAGGCGCCTGCGTGTTTTCCTCTTTTGAGAGTGAAGAACAGGCAGAGGAAGTGTTAAGCCAGGTACCGCCATACTGGACGGCTTGGAAAGCCCAGTCGATGTTCAGGCATCCACTCGCGCACTTGCTTAAATCGTAATCAAGAATTCGTTTGACGTTCGGCACCGCAAGGTATGAACGACAGACAACCGATTGTGTAGGGGAATCGCCAAGCTGGTTAAGGCACTGGATTTTGATTCCAGCATGCGAAGGTTCGAATCCTTCTTCCCCTGCCATTAATTCAATAAGCTGAAAAAAATGACCGTAAGCCGCCAAAGCATGACTGAACACACTCAGTCCCGCATTGGCGGCTTTTCAAGCTTTTAACGATTGATTTAGGACTTCCATCCATGGCAGCACTTGAGAACCTCATGGTTTTTACCGGCAATGCAAATCCGGAATTGGCAGCCGGGGTGGCGAAACAACTGGGCATCCCGCTGGGCAAGGCCGTTGTGTCCCGCTTCTCCGACGGAGAAGTGACAGTTGAAATCAATGAAAATGTGCGTGGCAAGGATGTCTTCGTGCTGCAGTCCACCTGCGCTCCCACGAATGACAACCTGATGGAAATCATGCTGATGGTCGATGCGCTCAAGCGCGCTTCCGCCGGCCGCATCACCGCCGCCATCCCCTATTACGGTTATTCGCGCCAGGATCGCCGCCCGCGCTCCGCACGTGTTGCAATTTCCGCCAAGGTGGTTGCCAACATGCTGCAGGAAGCCGGCGTGGAACGCGTGCTGATCATGGATCTGCATGCCGACCAGATCCAGGGCTTCTTCGATATTCCGGTCGACAACGTCTACGCATCGCCCATCCTGCTGAACGACCTGGTGGCAAAAAATTACGATGACCTGCTGGTCGTATCGCCGGACGTCGGTGGCGTGGTGCGCGCGCGCGCGCTGGCCAAGCGGCTCAACTGCGACCTGGCGATCATCGACAAGCGCCGGCCGAAAGCCAACGTGTCCGAGGTCATGCACATCATCGGCGAAGTCGAGGGACGCAAC
>JAEZLB010000033.1 GCA_023435945.1 Pseudomonadota bacterium
AAAGCCTGGGGTAAACGCGAGGCTACGATAGCCGACGCTTTTGATGCCGTGGATTTTCAGACCGCCTATGTGCTCGACCTGATGCAACGTACCGACTATCCCGGCTTCAAGGCCGAAGCCGTCGCCGAACTCCTCAAGCAATGGCTGCATGACAAGCAGGAAAATATCCTTACCTATCGCGACCGCCGTTTTAAATCGGTCGTGACCGGTACACTGGCGAGCACTCACCATACCGCGTGGATGGACGAATTCGACGACAGCGCCAGCCGTTTCCTGAGCCTGGAAGTGACAAGGGAAAAAGCTGAAACTCCCTGAGACACGCCGGGATGCAGGAAGACCGCCTGCCAGCGACAATCATTCCGGAATAAAAAGGCCCGCCCCTCGTTGAAGGGGCGGGCCTTTTTGCGTGAACAGCGATCAGGGCTTGTCGTTATTCGGCTGCATGTAACTATCGTAGTTACGGATGTAGTCGTTGATGTTCTCTTCCAGCATCAGGCGATACTGTTCAGTGAAATACTTGATCATGTCATCGCGCGATTCACTCATCTCCTGGCCGGACTTGGCGCCGCCCGCTATCAGCCAGGCGTTGAAGCGGGACGTAGCAAACAGCATGGAAGCACTGACTTCGCTGCGGTTAGCTCCGTTTAATTGCTCATTCGACAGGCGGATATGCGCATCCGCCCTTTCAAAAAACTGATCGTCATCGTTCTGCGCCATGCTTGCACTCCCGGATAGTGTCGAAGTACCGATTGTCAGTTGACGCATCGTTGCGCAAGCCTTCAACCGGATGATTGATAAGTCGGTGCAGTGTAGGGGGAAAGACGATGCGTGGCAACCGCAGGCATGTTTGACGCATTGAAGTAATTTATGTCTACGCTTACACCAAGCACGAAGCGTTCATGCGCGTTCCAGCATTTCCTTCAACAGCACCAGTGTGCGCGAAGTCGCGCCACGATGCTGTTGCGCATAAGCGCTTGCCTTGGCCGATCGGGCCCGCCTCTCTTCATCATCCCCGATTAACCGTAAGGCTTCTTGCAACATGCCATCCGCATCGCCAACACGAATTGCCGCACCGGCGTTGATGGCCTCTTCAGTTGCCAGCGCAAAATTGAAAGTATGCGGTCCCACCAGCACCGGTTTACCCAGCGCACAGGCTTCGATCAGGTTCTGGCCGCCCAGTGGCAACAGGCTACCGCCGATATAGGCCAGGTCGCAGGCGGCGTAATAGGCAAACATCTCGCCCATGGAGTCGCCCAGCACTACCTGCACATCTTCACCGAGAGGCATCGAATCGGAGAATGCGGAACGGCGCGCCATAACCAAACCACGAACACGGATCATCTGCGCAATTTCATCGAAGCGCTGCGGATGACGGGGAACGATAAGTAGCAAGGTACTGCCCAGATTCTTACCTTGCAGTGCATCGAGTATCAGCAACTCCTCACCTTCACGGGTACTCGCGCATAAAAGCACGGGACGTTTGCCGAACTGTTCTCGCCATTGCAGGCCAAGCGCTATCTTTTCATTCGGTGGAACGACATCGAACTTGATGCTGCCCGTCACTTCTACACGCTGCACCCCGACCTGCTTCAATCGCTGTGCATCGGCATCGGTTTGCGCCGCCGCCAATGCGATGCCTGACGCCGCTTCCAGCATCAAACCCGCAAATTTTTTCGCCTTGGCGGCAGACTTCTCCGATAAGCGTGCATTCAACAGAACAACTGGCACATGATGCCTACGGCATTGCGCAATCAGGTTGGGCCAGACTTCGGTTTCCATCAGGATGCAGATACGGGGCGAGTACGCTTTCAGAAAGCGCGCCAGGAAAGGCCCCAGGTCATAAGGCAGAAAGGCTTGCCGGAAACGGTGTCCGTATTTGGAAAACAGCGCCTGGCCGGTTTCGCGACCGGTTGCCGTCATGTGCGTCATCAACACCGAGTGATCGGGATAGGCTGCCAGCAAGGCGTCGACCAGTGGCTCGGCGGCCCGGGTTTCCCCCACAGAGACCGCATGCACCCAGATCACCGGACCAGCCGGCGGCCTGATATTCCCTTGAAAGCCGAAGCGCTCGCCGATAAAACGGCGATAACCCGGCTCCTTGCGGCCGCGCCACCACAGGCGCACCAACACCAAGGGCAAGGCCAGCCACCAGGCGAGTGAATATAAACCGCGGCTCACAGGCATTTGCTCCTGCGATGAAGCCTGTTTGCCTGAAGACGCAGGAAGGAGACGAAAAGGATCATGCCGCGCATTATGCCGGTTTTGGGCACACACCGGCTAGCTTGCCGCACAAATGAAAAAGGGCAGGAAATACCTGCCCTTCCCAATACTTCAGGTGCGAATCAGAATGGCAAGGCCGCATCCGGCTTGGCTGCCTTGATCACGCGCGAGAACTCGCCCTGGATGCGCTGCAGCGCTTCCTGCGATTCCGCTTCGAAACGCATGACGATAACCGGCGTGGTATTGGAAGAACGCGCCAGGCCAAAACCATCCGGATATTCGACGCGCAAACCGTCGATGGTGATTACCTGATCGGCGCCGGGGAACTTCGCTTCGCGCTGCATTTTTTCGATCAGCGTGAAATTCTCGCCTTCTGCGAGTTTCAGTTGCAATTCTGGTGTGCTGGTCGATTGCGGCAAGGCATTCAGCACTGCCGAGGGATCTTTTTCGCGGCTCAGCAATTCCAGCAGACGCGCGCCCGCATACAGGCCATCGTCGAATCCATACCAGCGATCCTTGAAGAAGATATGACCGCTCATTTCACCGCCGATGGGAGCGCCCACTTCACGCATCTTGGCTTTCACCAGCGAGTGGCCGGTTTTCCACATCAAAGGCTTGCCGCCTCGCTCCGAAATCCAGGGGGCCAGATGGCGCGTGCATTTCACGTCATATAGGATAGATTCGCCCGGGTGACGGGTCAGCACATCTTCCACGAATAGCATCAACTGGCGGTCAGGGAAAATCACCTGCCCATCCTTGGTTACCACGCCCAGCCGGTCGCCATCGCCGTCGAAGGCCAAGCCCAGCTCGGCGTCGGTGTCGCGCAGGCACTCGATCAGGTCCTGCAGGTTTTCCAGGTGCGCCGGGTCCGGATGGTGATTGGGGAAATTACCGTCGACATCGCAGAAGAGCTCTGTCACTTCACAACCCATTGCACGGAACAGGTCGCCAGCAAAAGCACCGGCCACGCCATTACCGCAATCGACAGCAATTTTCATGGGGCGCGCGATCTTCACATCGCTGGTGATGCGGTCCAGGTAAGCC
>JAEZLB010000035.1 GCA_023435945.1 Pseudomonadota bacterium
CCAGTCCAGCGCGGAGTCGCCGCCGCCGCAAATGACCAGATTCTTGCCTTCGAACTTGCTCGGATCTTTCACGCGATAGAACAATTGCTTGTTCTCGAATTGTTCGATGCCTTCGACCTTCAGCGTGCGCGGCTGGAAGGAACCTACGCCGGCAGCGATGAAAATGGTCTTGGAGATGAACTTGGTGCCTGCCGACGTTTCCACGTTGAAGCGCCCGTCTTCGCGGCGCTCCACCACGGTGACTTCCTGTCCGAGATGGAAGGTGGGCGAGAACGGTTCGATCTGCTTGAGCAGGTTGTCCGTCAGTTCCTGGCCGGTGCAGACCGGAACCGCAGGAATGTCGTAAATGGGTTTGTCTGGATACAGTTCAACGCATTGGCCGCCGACATTGCTCAGCGAGTCGATAACGTGTGCCTTGATTTCCAGAAGGCCGAGTTCGAAGACCTGGAAGAGGCCTACCGGGCCAGCACCGACGATGACGGCATCAGTCTCAATGACGCCGTTGTCGGTTGCTGCAGCGTTCACATCAGTCTTGGTTTCCATACGACTGTCACATTCCTGTTCATGTTCATGATTTTCATGCCCTCCGTATGCCGAACCGGGAAGGTTTCGTTGAAGAGTGGCATGACGCCTGAGAACCGATCGCCTCAGGCAGGCGGCTCGAGCTTAACGCTCTAGATATTGCAGCTTTTCCTGCACGTCCTTGAATTCGTCCGCTTCGGGCAGGGCACCCTTGGACTTGGTAATCGACGGCCATTTCCGCGCGAGCTCTACATTCAGCTGGATGAATTTCTGCTGAGTGGCCGGCACATCTTCTTCGGCATAAATGGCATTGACCGGGCATTCAGCTACGCACACGGCGCAGTCGATGCATTCATCCGGAGCGATGGCCAGGAAGTTCGGGCCTTCGCGGAAACAATCAACCGGACAAACATCGACGCAGTCGGTATAACGGCAGCGGATGCAGGATTCGGTCACAACGTGTGTCATAACAGTCCTATCTTTAAGTATTTCTGAACGAAGCGGGAGTGCTGGCCAGCGTGGAATGACTATGACAGTGCATGAAGCCAGACCAGGGCCGCAAAACCTTGTATTTTAAGGCAAATCTTCCTCTGCTACAAACTGGACTTAGACGTTTTATGCATAAGCAAATGTCGGATTGCTATGACTTCACAAGGCTTAAGCCCTTGATACAAAGGGTTTTGTCGAAATGGGGAGCTGTTTCGATGCGGATGCCAGGCGCCTAATCGGGGCGGCTGGGGAAAGGGGGCAAGTTCATTATGTGATGAGCTTCTGGGCAAGTTTATGTACTTTTAGGTATGCTCCCTGTTCCGCCGACTTGAGGGAGACATAACATGAAGCCCCGTATATTGATTACCCGAGCCATTTTTCCCGATGTAGTAGAGAAACTGGAGCAATATTTCGAAGTCGATTCCAATCCGCAGGATCACATGTACACGCCGGAGGAACTTTTGGAACGCTTGCGTGACAAGGATGGCGTGTTTGCCACGATACGCGAGCGTTTCTCGGCGGAGGTGTTTAGCGCCTGTCCCAGGCTGAAGGCAGTGTGCAATATGGCGGTCGGACATAACAACATTGATCTTGCTGCTGCGACCCAAGCGGGCGTGATGGTGACCAATACCCCGGACGTTCTGAATCAGGCGACAGCCGACATGGCATGGGCATTATTGATGGCTGCAGCGCGACGCGTCACCGAATCCGAGCACTATCTGCGTGCCGGAAAATGGGACCGCTGGTCTTATGATGGTTTTCTGGGTGCCGATGTGCATGGCGCCACCCTGGGCATACTGGGCATGGGCCGTATCGGGCAGGCAATCGCGCGGCGCTCCATGGGGTTCGACATGAAGGTGATCTACCATAACCGTTCGCGATTGCCTGCGGAAAAAGAGGCCTACGCGAACCACGCACGTTATGTGAGCCGCGAGGAATTGCTCAGGGAAGCGGACCACGTGGTGCTGGTCTTGCCTTATTCTGCGGAGACGCACCACAGTATCGGAAAGCGGGAGCTGGATCTGATGAAGCCGACTGCCACGCTGATCAATATTGCGCGCGGCGGCATCGTGGACGAAACGGCGTTGATGGATGCCCTGAGAGAGCAACGCATTGCCGCGGCGGGCCTGGATGTGTTTGAGAATGAGCCGGCGTTTCATCCGGGATTTTTGGCGCTCACCAATGTTGTGCTGACGCCCCATATTGGCAGCGCCACGGAATCCAGCCGACGCGGCATGGCCAACTGTGCTGCCGATAATCTGATTGCCGCCCTGCAGGGGAGGCGCCCCCCGAACCTGCTGAATGCTGAGGTGTTCGGCGCATAAAATAAAAAAGGCGGGTTACTCCGCCTTTTTTATTACTGTCTGCGCACGGTTTATACGTTCAGCAATTCCACTTCGAAAATCAGGGTCGCATTCGGCGGGATCACGCCGCCTGCGCCGCGCGCGCCATAGCCGAGTGCTGCGGGAATAATCAGTTTGCGCGTGCCACCGACTTTCATGCCCTGCACGCCTTCGTCCCAGCCCTTGATCACGTGACCGGCGCCCAGCGGAAACTGGAAAGGATCGTTGCGGTCCTTGCTGGAATCGAATTTGCGGCCCGCGCTGCCGTCTGCATTCTGCAGCCAGCCGGTGTAATGTACCGTTACATATTTGCCGGCAACGGCTTCATTGCCCGTGCCAACATTCACATCTTCGTATTGGAGCCCGGAGGCGGTCGTTACTGTGCTCATGGTTTCCTCATTGGTCAAAGTTCTCGACATTGTAGCAGGGCAGTGCAGCTCTTATGAAAGGCCAGCGCAAGCTTTGATGAGGGGAAGAAGTTTCCATGCTGCATAAGCGGTTCTTAAACACGGTCCATAACAGCGATATACTCTGGGCTTCGATTGGCGGTCTGGGCGCTGCCGTCTTGCCATTGCAATAGGAGAGTCATGCATCCCGTCTTCGCCGCATTCGGCTGGGCCTTGTTGGCCCAGCTCAGGTTGAGAATGCTCTTACTGACCCTGCTGCCTTTCCTGCTGGCGCTGCTGGTGTGGGGCGTGGGCATGTGGCTGGGTTTGCAGCCCATGATTGACTGGATACAGGCCTGGTTCGTCGAGCACAATGCCTTTCAGGCTTCGCGCGACATGCTGGAATGGATAGGCCTGGGCACCTTGATGACGGTCATCGTGCCTTTGCTGGCGATGTGGTTGCTGTTGCCGTTGATGATCGTCAGTGCGCTGCTGTTTGTGGGCGTGCTGGCCAAGCCGGTCATTACGCGTTTTGTCGCCGACCGGTATTATCCAGGGCTGGAGCGGCGCAAGGGCGGCTCCTTCCGGGGCAGCGTCATGATTTCCCTGACTTCTTTCTTCCTCTTTGCGCTGATGTGGCTGGTGACTTTGCCGCTGGCAGCATTCCCGCCGCTGACTTTCATCATTCAGCCTCTGTTGTGGGGATGGCTTACCTATCGCGTGATGGTTTACGATGCCTTGAGCGAGCATGCGGATGAAAACGAGCGCAAGCAATTGATGCGCACTCATCGCTGGCCTTTGCTGATCATAGGTGTGATCACCGGCCTGATGGGAGCGGCCCCGACGCTGTTGTGGTTCGGTGGCGTGGTGGCTGCGGTGCTGACGGTAATATTGCTGCCCTTGCTGGCCGCTGTGGCGATCTGGCTTTATATCCTGGTATTTGTGTTCAGTGGCCTGTGGTTCCAGTATTACTGCCTCGATGCGTTGACCAAGCAGCGCAGCAGGGAGGAAGGGCCGCAGCCGGGTACGCTGGCCATCGAGCAAGAGCCGGCGGCCTGACCGGACCGCACTGAGTTTTGACCGGCGATCAGGAGATGGTAGGGAAAGTCACAACGTGGTCGGCTGCCAGGCGAATGCCAATCTTTTCTCCGATGGCATGGTCGTGGTGGGATGGCACCAGCGCCAGCAAGGTTTGCCCGCTGGGCAGCTTCAGCGTGTACAGAAAATCCGCGCCGCGGAAAGCTTTGCGCACGACTTCCGCCTGCAGGGGGCTGTCGTCGTCGTGTATCACATCGTCTGCGCGCAACAGCACATCCACTTTTTGCGCATCTTTTTCATCGGTGGAACAGACATCGACCCCTTGCCATAAGGGGAGCGAACCGAGTTCGATCTGCACGCGCTGATTGGGCAGGTCGATGGTGCCCGGGGTGAAGACGCCCTGGCCGATGAAGTCGGCCACAAAACGATTGGCGGGGCGATGATAAAGATCGTAAGCCTCATCCCATTGCACAATCTGGCCTTCATGCATGACGCCGATCTGGTCGGCAATCGCAAAGGCTTCATGCTGATCATGCGTGACCAGCACGGCGGTGGTGCCGAGCTCCTTCAGGATTTCACGTACCTCGGTTGCCAGCCGCTCGCGCAGATCGATGTCAAGATTGGAAAAAGGTTCGTCCAGCAGGAGCAGCGCGGGACGTGGTGCCAGAGCGCGTGCCAGGGCGACACGCTGTTGTTGTCCGCCCGATAATTCATGGGGATATTTATGGCGCTGCGCATTTAAGCCTACCAGGCCTAGCAGGCGTGTGATCCTTTCTCCTCTTTCCAGGGAAGAAAGTTTGCGCAGGCCGAACGCAATATTGTCTTCAACCGACAGGTGGGGAAACAGCGCGTAGTCCTGGAAGACGACGCCTACATTGCGGGTTTCCGGCGTGGCAGTATATCCCTTCTCGCTCAGCATTTTCCCGCCCAGGGTAATGCTGCCGCCTGTCAGGCCTTCGAAGCCGGCGATGGCGCGCAGCACCGTGGTCTTGCCACAGCCTGAAGGTCCGAGCAGGCACCCGATATCTCCCTTCTGTAGGGAAAATGACAAGCCATGCACAATTTCGTGAAATTGACGCCCCAGCGCATAACCTACGCGGATGGCGTCGACAGTCAGATAGGCAGATGAATTTGCGGAGGCCGGAAGGAAGGCAGGCATGGGTTTTTTATAAGAACAAAATAATTGCGTCGCTGTAATCTGCAATTGATTATAATTCGCGTTTAGTTAGCGCGTGAAAGTTTTTGCCGCATTTCATGGCCGTTTCATCTTCTTCCCTTCCGTTAACACGTTCCCGGCAACGCATGCATCCTTTGCTGGCGGTTTCGCTGGTCATTGCGTTATTGGTCGGCGTGCCTATTCTTGGCGTGTTGTCCAATCTGGTCATTGGCGATCCGGCCACCGGAAGCAGCAGCGAAATCTTTTCCCACCTGTGGTCGACCGTTCTTGCGGAATATGTAGGCAATAGCCTTGCCATTGCGGCTATCGTTGTGGTCCTGACAGCGGTGATGGGTATAGGCTGTGCGTGGCTGGTTGCGGTATTCGAGTTCCCGGGCAAGCGCGTATTCGAGTGGGCGCTGGTGTTGCCACTGGCGATGCCGGCTTATGTGGTGGCCTACGCCTATACCGATTTCCTGCAATATGCCGGTCCGCTGCAGTCGGGACTGCGCGAAATGTTTGGCTGGGGGCGGGGAGATTATTGGTTCCCGGATGTGCGTTCGCTGGAAGGCGCCGGCATATTGTTTGCACTGGTACTTTATCCCTACGTTTATCTGCTGGTGCGTAATGCCTTCCTCGAGCGAAGTCCGCGCATGTGGGATGCGGCACGCACCCTGGGAGTGGGCCCCTGGGCCACATTTTTCAAGGTAAGCCTGCCGCTGGCGCGCCCTGCGGCGGTAGCAGGCATCGCCCTGGCGCTGATGGAAACCCTGGCCGATTACGGTACGGTGGCCTATTTCGGCGTGCCGACACTGACCACCGGTATCTATAAATCCTGGTATGCATTTTCCGACCGGACGGCGGCGGCGCAGATTGCAGGAGTCTTGCTGCTGACCGTGATCCTGCTGATGTATCTGGAGCAGAAGAGCCGGGGACGCGCACGTTATTACGCGATGGGTGGGCAAGGCCGCGCCCATGCGGAGCGACGCTTGTCGGGCAGGCAGGCTGTTGGCGCCGTGCTGTTTTGCAGCCTGCCGGTTGTATTGGGCTTTATCTTGCCCTTACTGATCCTGATTCGCCTGCTGATGCAGGAAGAGGTGCTCAATATCGGCTCGCGCTATGTCGAATGGCTACAGAACACGGCCATACTGGGTGGTGTCACTGCGATGTGCGCCATCGTCATCTGTCTAATGCTGGCGTATGCAGCACGGGTTACGCGCAGCCGGGTACAGGAATTCTGCAATCGTCTCGTCAGCATGGGGTATGCCATTCCCGGAGCCGTTATTGCGGTGGGTATTCTGATCCCGCTGTCGCGCCTGGATGCGTGGGCTTATAGCCATGGAATGAAGCTGGCGCTGACAGGTAGCGTGATTGCGCTGGTTTATGCCTATCTGGTGCGTTTTATGGCCGTGTCTTACCAGACGGTGCAGGCGGGGCTGACCAAGATTACGCCCAGCATGGATGCCAGTGCGCGCAGTCTGGGACATGGCTGGTTATCCATGCTGTTCCGTATCCACACCCCATTACTCTGGCGCAGTGTGCTGACCGCGGGTTTGCTGGTATTTGTCGATGTGGTCAAGGAGTTGCCGGCAACCCTGACGATTCGGCCGTTCAACTTCGATACGCTGGCAGTGATCACCTACCAGCTGGCGGCCGACGAACGTCTGGCCGAAGCGGCTTTGCCCGCTTTCACCATCGTCCTTAT
>JAEZLB010000084.1 GCA_023435945.1 Pseudomonadota bacterium
CACCATCTGCAGATCACCCGCAGGATCGCGAAACTCTGCCAGGCGGGTGTCGACGCGGCTGGTCAGCAGAAACTGACGATACTGGGTCTGCATGTCGTCGTCCATGCCGGCGCCCGGGTGCCGCTCGCCCTGGTAGCGTTGGTACAGCTCAAAATGCTCGTCGTCCCAGTGCAGGCTCGTGATGCGGGCGGCCATTGCGGGCTGACGCGCCCAGGTGCGGCGTTGCGTCCGGTTGGGCTGGAACCGTTGCGCGTCGATACGTATGGGCAGGCAGGCGGTACAGTGGTCGCAATGCGGCCGATAGGTGAACAGGCCGCTGCGCCGGAAACCCTTTTGAACCAGGTCGCCATAGACGTCGGTGTCGATCAGGTGGGTGGGCGCTGCCACCTGCGAGCGCGCCGCCCGATCCGACAGATAGCTGCACGGGTATTCGGCAGTGGTGTAGAACTGAAGCGTCTTGACCGGCAGATCCTTGGGGTCGCTCATTCCTTGTCCTCATGAACGTGCGGGCGCCGTTCCGCCATGGGGAGCAGTCGCCCGTCATGAAGCAACTGGCCGGCCTGCCAGGGCGGCGTCGGATGGCCAAGCGCCTCTCGCAGCAGCACGAGGAAGTCGGCCCGAGGCATGGTGCGTGCGCCCAGGCTGGCCAGATGCCGGGTGTTCTGCTGGCAGTCCAGGTGAGGAACGCCATGCCGGCTCAGAAAGCGGACAAGATAAGCCAGCGCAATCTTGCTGCTGTCGGGCTCCCACGAGAACATTGATTCCCCAAAAAAGAACCCGCCCAGGCACACGCCGTACAGGCCGCCGGCCAGCTCGCCGTCGATCCAGGTTTCGACACTGTGTACCTGGCCTGCTTCATGCCATTGGGTGTAGGTATCGATGATCCGGTCGGAGATCCAGGTGCCCGCCTGAGTGGTGCGTGGCCCCGCGCACGCGGTGATCACGGCCTTGAAGGCAAGGTCGGTGGTGACGACGATTTTTGCTCCGGGCTCGAGTTCTTGGCGCGCAATCTGCCTGAGCTTCTTGCTCAGCGAATGTGAAGCCTTGAACTGATCACACGTGAGAATCATGCGTGGATCGGGACTCCACCACAGAACCGGGTCACCTTCGTTGAACCAGGGGAAGACCCCCTTGGAGTACGCCTCGATCAGGCGCGGCACAGACAGGTCGGTGCCTGCCGCCACCAGGCCTTCGGGCATGGCACGTTCGGGTTCTGGAATCGGAGTGTCGGGATCCAGCCAGATCAGACCGCTCAATTCGTTTCCTGCTATTTAGAGTCTGCGTCGGGTAGATCGTAGTGATGGATCGGAAAGACCCCTGTGCGGGCGTCCTCCACGTAATGACGCAGGGTACTGCTCACCGTTCGGAACGACAGCTCGTTCCAGGGAATGTCTTCCGTGCGGAAGAAGGCCGCCTCGCTGCTTTCCGGCCCGGGATAGAGGGCCGGGCTGGTGACCTTGCCCAGATAAAAGAAATGGACCTGCTCGGCCTGCGGAACATCGATGATCGTGTAGAGCGGACCCAGTTCGATCTGCGCGCCGGCCTCTTCCTGGGTTTCGCGCATGGCGCCCTGCGCAGTGGTCTCGCCCAGTTCCATGAAGCCGGCGGGGAGGGTCCATTTGCCCAGTCGCGGTTCGATGGCGCGCCGGCACAGCAGGATGCGGTCGCCGAAAACCGGCACCACGCCCACGACATTGCGGGGATTCTGATAGTGAATGGCGCCGCACTGGTCGCAGACGTCGCGCATGCGATTGTCTTCGGGTGGTACCCGGCGCGTGAGTTGCGTTCCGCACACGGAGCAGAACTTTTGCGCCCTTGGCGCGGGGAAGTAGAAGGTCGGCGCTTGCGAGGTCATGGAGAAATTCTAACGAAATCCCGCAGCTATTGGGCCTGTGGGAGCCTGCAATAGCCCAATAAAGCCTCGAGGTGGTCGCTGGCAGCGGGCGTGAGCGCCAATGGTGCGTCTGGAAAGCCCTGCAGATCTAGCGCGCGCAGCCAGACTGTCTGGCCATTCTGCATGCATGCTGCAATAGCATCTTCCATGTCGACGGACTGGCCCGTTGCGGATTCGTCGTGCCCGGATGAGAGCTCGGGTGCGTCTGCGGACGTCGGTGCAGATACTGCCTGCAGGGCGTCAAACAGGGCCGGCAGGTCGCGTCCTGCCACGAGACCCGGCCCGCGATCTGTCGTCATGTAAAGACGCCCGTTCTCGTCGAGAAACAGCGCCTCGATGCGGCGGATATCCAACCCGGTATGCGTGCGCAGCATCAGGCGGCCGCTGCCTGCATCGGTGGCTGTGCGAAGAATGTAGGGCGCGGCATCCAGGCGGACATAAACCCGTTGCGGGCCATTCTGAAAAAACCATCGGCCGTCGGAATCGACGTCGTAGTTGCGGTCGATGAAGGCAAGTATCTGTGGACTGGTGATCGATTCACCCGGCGCCCCAGGGTTGCGCACGGCGTCACCGGTGGGGTGCAGCCGCCATTGCCCTGATTCGGTCAGCGACAGCCAGCCATACACGGCCGGTACATTCGGCCATCGTGCCATTGCGGCAAGCACTTCATTGTCCATCATTCGCCTCCTGAAGACAGCTGCCGAACTGTCTGCCTCTGTGCCCCAAGACGTCATCGCCAAGCATGTCGGCCAGTGCGGGGAGGTCGGACTCAGTCGCCGTCCGAAAGGTCAGATCGGGATCAAGTGTGCGCTCTATATCAGACATTTTGTGTATAATAATGGGCTACCCAGGGTTTGCAGGGCAACCAGCCTGCCAGCCCCTGCAAGGCGCAATGGCAGAGTGGTTATGCAGCGGATTGCAAATCCGTGTACGTCGGTTCGATTCCGGCTTGCGCCTCCAGTACCTAGCGGCAGTTCCTCACGCCCGCACATTCCCCCCGTTCAAACCCGGCAATCGTGTGCCCCTGCGCCAGGCCGCCACACAGCCCTTACATGGTTGCGGTCCAGCCCGTCTGCCCATTGGCGGTGCCTTTCATCTGTTTGCCCGAGACTTCGGCAACGTACTCCTCGTTGCGTGCCTTGAATTTCAGTTCCGGA
>JAEZLB010000221.1 GCA_023435945.1 Pseudomonadota bacterium
CTCCAGTACCAGTCCTGTGGCGGGACGACCGACGTTCAGCACCTGGGGTTCGTCGTGATAGACCGTCCCGATGCCATGGCCGCAGTATTCGCGCACCACGCTGTATCCCTGTTTCTCTGCCGCCGTCTGGATCGCGTAACCCACATCACCCAGCGTTGCACCGGGGCGCACGGCAAGGATGCCTGCACGCATGGCTTCGTAACCGGCCTTGACCAGCCGGCGTGCGTTCGCTGAGGTTTTGCCGACGCAATACATGCGGCTGGTATCGCCATACCAGCCATCCTTCACTACGGTGACATCGATATTGACGATATCGCCATCCTTCAGGACATAGTTGGAAGGAATGCCATGACATACGACGTGATTGACCGAAGTGAGTATGGTCTTGGGGTAGCCGCTGTAGCCCAGGTTGCCGGGAATCGCCTTGAGTTCATTGACGATGTAGTCATGGCAAATCCTGTCGAGTTCATTCGTCGTGACACCCGGTTGGACGTACGGTGCAATCATGCGTAATACATCCGCCGCCATTGCGCCGGACAGGCGCGCCATTTCTATCTCTTCCCGGGAGCGGAGAGGAACCTTATGCCTGCGCTTCATGCCGACTCCGTTTTCATGAGAGGTTGCGCAGCGTCCGGGCCGAGTTCCCCGGATTGGTGTGTCTTGATGAGCAATTGGCAGATTTCTCCATAACGCAGATGCGGATTGAGTTCAGCCAGCATGCCCACCCGCAGCCAGTGTTCGGCTTGGGCATTGATGGATCGGCTGAGTGCAGCACTGGTGGAGCGCAGGTTGTCATGCATCTGCTCGGAGATCTTGAGAATTCCCATTTTTCGCGAAATATACGTTATGTAGTCGTTTCGTATAATATCACGGTGCGAGGTTATTGGTAGCCCGGCAATAAAAAAGGGAGAGCGAGGCTCTCCCTTGAAGCTGGTATAGGTGCCTTTTAACGCCGGACAAGCCGGTTCAGGCTGGTTAGGCCGGGGATTGCAGGTCCAGCCGCGCACGGGCGGTTGCCGCCACGTTCTTCAGCCACGGATGGGTTTTGTGCCAGTGTTCGGCAAATTGTGCGATCGCATCCAGATGCTGCAAGGATGCGCCCAGCATATCCAGGCCTTCCATGAACATGCGGCGATGACGATCGCTCAGCGCAAATGGTGCACTGCCGCCAGCACTGATGACACGCAGATTGTCCACATCAATGGTCAGCGGCAGGGGAGCATCCGCCGCGGCCTCTTCAGCGAACAGGCGTTGCAGACTTTCCTCGGATACGGTGCAGAGCATCAATCCATTATTCATCGAGTTGGAATAAAAGATCTCGCCGAAACCCGAGGAAATGACAGCGCGGATACCGTACTGCTTCAGACCCCACACTGCGTGTTCGCGGCTGGAGCCGCAGCCGAAATTAGCACCAGCCAGGATAATCGAGGTGCCCGCATATTTCGGGTCGTTCATCACGAAGTCAGGACGAGGCTGGCCCTGGCCATCAAAGCGCATGTCGTGGAACACGCCTCGATCCAGACCTTTTTTATCGATGCCGCGCAAGAATTGCTTGGGCATGATCTGGTCCGTATCCAGATTCGGAGCGGGGAAGGGTAGAACGCTACCCTCGATCACAGCATTCTTACTCATGATTGGCTAAAAACCTTCTGACATCGGTAATTTTTCCCGTGATCGCCGCCGCAGCAGCCATCGCAGGGCTCATCAGGTGGGTAATCGAACCACGTCCCTGACGACCTTCGAAATTGCGGTTGGTCGTCGAGGCGCAACGCACTCCCGGCGCCAACACATCGTCATTCATCGCGAGGCACATCGAGCATCCGGGCTGACGCCATTCGAAACCGGCCGCAATCAGTTTGGCTGCAATGCCTTCCTGCTCCGCTTGCTCGCGTACCGCGCCGGAGCCGGGAACGACCATTGCGCGCACGCCTTCGGCGACCTTGTTATCGCCGACAACTTTTGCGACTTCACGCAAATCTTCGATGCGGCCATTGGTGCAGGAGCCGATGAAAACGTGCTGGACAGGAATGCCTTCGATGGCGGTGCCCGCGGTCAGGCCGGTGTATTGCAAGGCGCGTTGAGACGATACATCGCTCGCTTCAGGAATATGTCCGGTAACCGGCAATGCCTGATCGGGGCTGGTACCCCAGGTGACGGTCGGCGCCAGATCCGACACATCGAATACATGCTCCGTCTCAAAGTGCGCATCGGCATCGCTATGCAGGGTTTTCCAGTGTGCGATGGCCTGGTCGCGCAGGGCAGCGTTGTTAGCCAGTTCGGGACTATGTTGCAGCACGTAGTCCGTCATGATCTCATCGGGGGCGATCAGCGCGCCACGCGCACCGGCTTCCACTGCCATATTGCAGAGCGTAAAACGTGCCTCCGTGCTGAGTTCGGCAATCGTCGAACCGCAGAATTCGACGACATAGCCACGCGCTCCCTGTGCACCAATGCGTGCGATGATCATCAGCACCAGATCTTTGGCAGTCGTGCCGGCGGGCAGTTTGCCGTCGATACGAATGCGCATGTCCTTCGCCAAGCGATAGACCAGGGTCTGCGTTGCCAGCAAATGTTCTACTTCGGTCGTGCCGATACCAAAACCCAGCGCACCGAGTGCACCCATGGTGGTGGTGTGGCTGTCGCCACAGATCACCACCATGCCGGGCAGGATCATGCCGTGCTCCGGCGCGATCACATGTTCGATACCTTGCAGCTTGTCGTTGGTGTCGAACAGCGGGATGCCGTGCAGATCGCAATTGCGCTTCAGGTTGCTGGCCTGCAGCGCGGAGTCCGCATCGCTGATGATGCGGAACTTGTCAGGATGCGTGGGAATGATATGGCTGACCGTCGCAAGATTCTGACCGGGGAACAAGGTTTTCAGGCCTCGCTCTTCCAATCCTGCAAAGGCCTGCGGGCTTGTGTACTCGTTCATCATGTGCAAATCCGCATACAGCAGCACGTTGTCCTGATCCAGGGTAACAACCGTATGGGATTCGACGAGTTTCCGGTAAAAAGTCTTGCTCATTGCTTCGTTTCAGTAAATTTATTCAGCCGTAATGCCACGTTCTTTGATCAGTTTTGCCCAGATATCCAGTTCCTTGACCAGACGTGCGCGGGCCTGATCAGGCGTGCTCGGCATAGGATCAAAACCATCCTTGATCAAGCGCTCTTTTGTTTCGGGAGCGTTCAGTACTTTATTCAGCGCGGCGTTCAACTTGTCGATGATCGGTTTTGGCGTGTTCGCCGGCGCAAACACCATGAACCACGTCTCGAAGTTATAGCCGGTGGCACCGGACTCACCAAGGGTCGGGACATCCGGCAACAATTCGGAACGGTTCGGACCGGTCACGCCCATCGCGCGCAACTTACCGGCTTTCACGTGCGGTACCGCGGCAGACAATACCGGGAAGCTCATTTCCACCATGCCGGCCACGGTGTCGATCAGAGCCGGTCCACCGCCTTTATAGGCAATGTGGGTGATGTCCGTCTTGGTCACGTCTTTGAACAATTCAGCGGACATGTGGAATGTGCTGCCCGGACCTGCGGAACCGTAGTTATATTTGCCGGGATTGGCGCGTACCTCTTTCAGGAATTCCTGCGTGTTCTTTGCAGGGAAAGAAGGATGCACCACCAATACGTGCTGCGAAGACGCCACCATGCCGATAGGAGCCAAATCCTTCAGCGTGTCGTAAGGCATGCGTGCGAACAAAGAGGGGTTAATCGCCAGCGACACGGTTTGCAAACCGATGGTGTACCCATCCGGTGCAGACTTTGCAACCAGATCCACGCCGATATTGCCACCGGCACCGCCGCGGTTTTCGATGTAGATATTGCCGCCTGCTGCCTTGGCCCATTCATCGGCGATGCGGCGTGCGGCGATATCAGCACTGCCACCCGGGGCATAAGGCACGACCAGGCGGATGGGACGGGAAGGGTAGTTATCCGCAAAAGCGACCGAGGTAGTAAAGCAAGCAGCGGCCAGCAACAGTATCTTCTTGAGTTTCATATTTCTCCTCCAATGGTTAAAAAGCAGTTTTTGAACCGGTTTTTGCCGATTCTCTATTGGAGAAGCATCATATTAAAAAACAATATAGATATAATTCACAATTCATTACTTCATTCGGTCGTAACAGTTAATAATGGATGGTCTATCCGATCTGGCCTTCTTCGGTCTCGTCGTTAAGCAGGGCAGCCTGGCTGCGGCAGCGCAGGAACTCGGTGTAACACCCCCCGCCGTCAGCAAGCGCCTGGCAGCCATTGAAGCGCGCTTGCGGGTCCGGCTGCTTAACCGCACCACGCGCCGCATGAGCCTGACGCCCGAAGGCGAAACCTATCTTACCGAAGGGGAGAGACTGGTCGCTGAGCTGGAAGCGCTGGAGCGGAAGATATCCGGTGGCAGCGTAGTACCCCAGGGCCTTTTACGCGTGAACGCCACGCTGGGTTTCGGCAGGAGTCATATCGCGCCGCAGCTTTCCCGTTTTGCGACCCTGTATCCCCAGGTGGAAGTGCAACTGCATTTGAGTGATCGTCCGGTTAACCTGGTCGAACAGGCATTTGATCTGGCCATACGTTTTGGCGAACAACCGGACGCCCGCATTACGGCACGCAAGCTTGCCGATAACCGGCGTTTTTTATGTGCGTCGCCTTCCTATCTTGCCGCCCACGGCACGCCGCAATCGCCGCGCGATCTTCACAATCACCGCTGCATTGTACTGCGCGAAAGCGATGAGATTTATGGAAGCTGGCATTTCAGGAATGGCGCGCGCCAGGAAACCGTGAAGGTAAGAGGACCATTAAGCACGAATGACGGACCGACTGCATTGGCGTGGGCGCTGGACGGTCATGGCATCGTCATTCGTTCCGAATGGGAAGCAGCACCTTTTTTACGTTCGGGGCGCTTGCGTCCGATACTGACCGACTGGTTACTGCCGCCTGCCGATATTCATATCTTGTTCCCCACCAAGAGTCATTTGCAGGCCAAAACCCGCGCCATGGTGGATTTCATGCTGAGCGCTTTCGAAGACAAAAGAAGGGTGGGGCGGACGGAAGCCGATGCATTGGAGTCCTTGTGGTGAGCGCGCAAACGCGATGCGCGATGGGCGGGAGCGCCTATGCCGAATGTGCCGACATCACGCTGCCGATGAAAATCAGGCCTGCCAGCGTAATGTTTCCCAGCGTGCCCAGCAGGGCCGGCCAACCATGGCGCTTATAAAAACGTATCAGCACATATAGGCCGGTGATATCGCCAGCCATGCTGTTTTCCGCATCGTTCCTGATCACATCGTCAATCAGGTACCAATACACATACAAGGCGCGCACGGCCAGTAACCCACTTACGACCATGCCCGCTATCACAACCGATGCCGGGTAAAGTTCGCGCAGTATAAAAAAAAGCAGCACCAGAGCAACCGAAATAATCGGTTCTTTACGAGCATTCTTGTTGATCTTCATGACGAAAAGGCCTCGATTTCCTCAGGAATAGCCAAGCAGCATAAGCATATCGCTCTTGGCAAGGGAGTCAATTGAAACCGAGTCGCAGGAGCACGCCCCGTTTAGCCAGACCTTGACGATCATCGCGTGCGCCATACCGTCCTTCCTAGAATCTTCGCGCAGCATCCAGTGCAAGACCGGTGCCGATGCTGCCGAACAGGTCTCCTTCCACCCGCCGTGCCGAAGGCAACAATGCAGCAATGCGTTGCCGCAGCAACGGCACGCCACTGGAACCGCCGGTAAAGAAAACGGTATCTACCGCATTGGCATCAATCCCGGTCTGCTCCAGCATGCGGCTTACCGTATTCTCGATACTGCCTGTCAGGTGCGAGATCGCATTATCGAAACCGGCGCGTTCAAGCGCTAATTGCTGCCCAGACCCAAGGCGATCGAGCGAAAGTGTCACGCTATTCTGGGCTGACAGCGCAATCTTTCCCTGTTCGACTTGCATGGCCAGCCAGTGGCCATCGCGTTGTGAGATCAGTTTCAGCAGCAGTGCAAATTTGTCGCGCTCGCGTGCATCTCGGGCGATATCCTGCAATTCACGCCAGACTTTTTGGGTGTACGCGAAATTGATCGTATGCCAGGTAGCGAGATCGAAGTAGTAGCCGGATGGTACTTCCAGGCCATTGTTCAGTCGGCTGCCTAGTCCGAGCATGGGCATTGCGCTGGCAAGGCTCAGATACTTGTCGAAATCGGTGCCGCCGATATGCACGCCGGCATTGCCAAGGATATCGCCACGGCGGTCGATTTTCCTTGCGCGATCGGGGCCCAGGCGAACCAGCGAAAAATCCGAAGTGCCGCCGCCAATATCGGCAATCAGCACCAGTTCTTCCTGCTCGATACGGGATTCATAATCGAACGCAGCGGCGATGGGCTCGTACTGGAACAACACTTCGCGAAAACCGGCTGCGCGAACGATGTCTTCCAGCGTTTTCTGCGCTAGCTGGTCAGCTGCCTCATTGTCATCGATGAAATGCACCGGCCTTCCCACTACCGCGTACGTGAGAGGCTGACCAGCAGCTTGTTCGGCACGGCGCTTGAGTTCACGTACAAAAAGACTGAGCAGTTCGCGAAACGGTAATGCACGGCCATCGATCTCGGTCTGGCCATCCATCAGCGCAGTACCCAGCAGGCTTTTCAGGGATCGCATCAACCGGCCTTCATAGCCGGCCAGATAGTCATTCAGTGCAGCACGGCCAAACAATACCGAATTGTCATCGGCATTGAAGAACACAACGGAAGGCAGGGTGGGACGGCCATCTTCCAGCGGCAGAAGTGTGGAATGGCCAGGACGGTGAAAACCGATAGTGGAGTTGGAGGTGCCGAAATCGACGCCACAGGCAAGAGACATGAACGCGCTTTGGTAGGGAAATGAAAAAGGGCGCTGATGATACTCTTTTTGGCTTACCCAAGGGCTTTACTCGATGTCCTGCTGGGAGGAAGTCATGCCAATTCAATAAGTAAATGTGGCGCAAGCATTCGGCTTCAAATCGCCGATTAGCTTGTCCATCCACTTTGCGCTGTTGAACATGCGTGCAGCGGTAGGCACATGAATGCGTGGACAGACGTGATGTCCATCGTTGCAACACGCTGGTACGCAGGCTCGATATTCCGAAATCAGTTGTTCGATGTCGCTTGGTGGTGCTCTCGGCCTTTAGACTTCTCTGTCTGCTCTTGAGGGGGCTGTGGTGTTGTGAGATCGGCCGCGATAGTACGCAACACATGGATGTTGAGCTTTGTCGGCGATACCGAATCATGGCTGGAATTGCAGCGCGGCTTCTGCATAAAATCCCTGACCCTTTTATACCGGCCGTGAGAACACACCATGGC
>JAEZLB010000171.1 GCA_023435945.1 Pseudomonadota bacterium
GGACAAAAAACACTATTGTTGACCCATAATATCGAGACGCTGGGCCAAATGTCCTGCAATCCTTCCATCGGCGGCATAGGGAAGGGGCATCTGGTCAAAGAAGTGGATGCGATGGGCGGCGCCATGGCGCTTGCTACTGATCAGGCAGGTATCCAGTTCCGCATTCTGAATTCCTCAAAAGGTCCGGCCGTACGTGCTACCCGTGCACAAGCTGATCGTGTTTTGTATAAACAGGCGATTCGAACCAAGCTGGAAAATCAGCCTAATCTGTGGTTGTTCCAGCAGGCAGTAGAAGATCTGATGGTGGAAGGCAATCGGGTGGTGGGCGCCGTTACCCAAGTGGGCTTACGCTTTCGCAGCCGTGCAGTGGTGCTGACAGCAGGGACTTTCCTGGACGGAAAAATCCATGTGGGGCTGAATAATTATTCTGGTGGTCGCGCCGGCGACCCGCCCGCAGTCAGCCTGTCGGCTCGCCTGAAGGAACTGAATCTGCCGCAAGGGCGCCTGAAAACCGGTACGCCACCGCGTATTGATGGGCGTACCGTCGACTTTTCCGTAATGCAGGAACAGCCGGGTGATCTGGATCCTATCCCGGTATTTTCCGTGCTCGGGTCAGTCGACATGCATCCGCGCCAACTGCCGTGCTGGATTACGCATACCAACGAAAGAACCCACGATATCATCCGCAGCGGACTGGATCGCAGCCCGATGTATACCGGGGTGATCGAGGGAGTAGGGCCGCGTTATTGCCCTTCGGTCGAGGACAAGATTCACCGCTTCGCAGACAAGACTTCGCACCAGATCTTTCTGGAGCCGGAGGGGCTAAGTACCAATGAGTTGTACCCGAATGGTATTTCCACCAGCTTGCCTTTTGATGTGCAGCTGGCACTGGTACGCTCGATACGCGGAATGGAAAATGCGCACATCCTGCGCCCCGGATATGCGATCGAATACGATTTCTTCGATCCGCGTGCGCTCAAGGCATCGCTGGAAACCAAGGCGATCGACGGCTTGTTCTTCGCCGGCCAAATCAATGGCACCACGGGCTACGAGGAAGCGGCGGCACAGGGCATGCTGGCTGGCATCAACGCTGCCCTCCAGGTGCAGGGCAAGGATGCCTGGACGCCGCGCCGCGATGAAGCCTATCTCGGTGTACTGGTGGATGATCTGATCACCCAGGGCGTGCTGGAACCCTACCGCATGTTTACCAGTCGTGCCGAATACCGTCTGAGCCTGCGTGAAGATAATGCCGACATGCGCTTGACTGAAATAGGCAGAAAACTGGGTTGCGTGGGCGACCAGCAATGGGAAGCATTCGAGCGCAAGCGCGAAGCGGTTGCCTGCGAGCTGGAAAGGTTGAAATCTACCTGGGTCAATCCCCGTATTCTTTCGCAGCAGGAAGCCGAACGTGTATTGGGTAAGACGATAGAGCGTGAGTATGCGCTCACTGATCTATTGCGCCGCCCAAACGTGCGTTACGACGATCTGATGACGCTGAAAGGCGAGCAGGGCCAGGCACTGGCAGGGCCTGGCGTACAGGATCCGGCGGTCAAGGAGCAGGTGGAAATCCAGGTGAAATATGCCGGATACATCGACAGGCAAGCCAAGGAAGTGCTGCGGCATGATCACTATGAAAACCTCAAGCTGCCCGCTGATTTTGATTACATGACCGTGGTGGCCTTATCATATGAAGTTCGCCAGAAACTGACCAAGCACAGGCCGGAGACGCTGGGCCAGGCTTCCCGTATTTCTGGCGTGACGCCGGCTGCCATTTCGTTGTTGCTGGTGCATCTGAAAAAGGGCGGTTTCAAAGGTTTTGCATCTGTGCCGAGCGACGCCGCTGATGGGCAGGCAGTGGCCTGATCATGCGACGAATCCCCGTGGCCGACCGCAATGTACTGACCGCTTCTTTGCGGGCAGGCGCAGACTCGCTCAAACTGAGACTGAGTGATGCGCAGATTGAGTGCCTGATTGATTATGTATTGCTGCTGCAGAAATGGAATGCCGTCTATAACCTGACCGCGATCCGCGATCCGCAGCAGATGGTCACTCACCATATCCTGGACTGCCTGGCGGCGATACCGGCGTTCCAGGGAGCGAAGCGCGTTCTGGACGTGGGCGCCGGTGGTGGGCTGCCCGGCATGGTGCTGGCAATCTGGGCGCAACATGCGCAGCCCGAGATGCAAGTCGCGATGATAGACACAGTGCACATAAAGACCGCATTCCTGACGCAGGCCAAGGCCGAGCTGGGGCTGACAAATGTCACGGTGCACACGATGCGGGTCGAACAATTGCAGGATGCGCAGGGATACGACGTAATTACTTCGCGGGCCTTTGCGGATCTATCGGATTTCGTGCAGTGGTCGCAGCATTTGCTGGCAGCAGGCGGACGATACATTGCGATGAAGGGCATTGCCCCGGACGATGAAGTTGCGCGTTTGCCGGCCGGATGGCGCGTGACAGAAACCTGTCCCCTGCAGGTGCCAGGACTGGATGCACAGCGTCACCTGGTTTTCATCCAAAGAGAAAAGGCTTATTAAAAACAGTTTGCATGTGGCCGGCAGGTTGACAGCAAGGTGGCGAACGAGGCCGGTATTGGTATGTTCCGGGACGTGAAGGCGAGCGCGGCATTTCATCATGAGCGAGTACAACTAGAAAAATGGCCAAAATATTCTGTGTGGCGAATCAAAAGGGTGGGGTAGGCAAGACCACGACGGCAGTCAACCTGGCTGCAGGCCTTGCAAAGATCGGTCAGCGCGTTCTGCTGGTCGATCTTGATCCGCAAGGCAATGCCACCATGGGTGCCGGCATCAACAAAAGTGAATTGCAGGTGTCCGTTTATCAGGTGCTGCTGGGCATGGCTGATGTGCACACCGCACGCCGGCATTCCGACACGGGTGGTTTTGACGTGTTGCCCGCCAACCGGGAGCTGGCCGGCGCAGAAGTGGAAATGGTGGAGCTCGACAATCGCGAGAAGCGCTTGAAGGAAGCGATTGCCGAAGTCGATAGCGAATACGACTTTGTGCTGATTGATTGTCCGCCCGCCTTATCCATGCTGACGCTGAACGGGTTGTGTGCGGCGCATGGCGTGATTATTCCCATGCAGTGCGAATACTATGCGCTGGAAGGTTTGTCGGACCTGGTCAATACCATCAAGAAGGTACACGCCAACCTCAATCCGGAACTGAAGATCATCGGCTTGCTGCGGGTGATGTTCGATCCGCGCATGTCGCTGTCGCAGCAAGTCTCCGCGCAACTGGAAAAACATTTCGGCGACAAGGTCTTCAAGACCATCATTCCGCGCAATGTGCGGCTGGCGGAAGCACCGTCGTATGGCATGCCCGGCGTCAGTTTTGACGCATCGTCCAAGGGAGCGCAGGCGTATATCCAGTT
>JAEZLB010000212.1 GCA_023435945.1 Pseudomonadota bacterium
GACGAATACCGAGAGAATCAGCGGGCTCGCGGTCAGAATCCAGGGCAATTCAGGCGCCATCAGCAGCGGACCCACCGAGAGCGGCAGCGTCGCCAGCCTTATCCATCCCCAGGTATCCTGCCAGCCATTCAGGTAGAAGCGGTGAAAGCCGATGCCGCCCAGAAGTGCGGTCAGCAGGGTGGCAAAAGTCTTGTTTTTATGTGAAGCGCTCATGCGTATCCAGTCGATTAACAGAAGCAGTATTGTACCGGCAGGCATGTTTATTTTCTGCAGGCAAGACGCTATCGCCGATTTGGATACAGGGAATCTCGCCTATAATTTCGCCATCGATGAAAACACGCCTCTTATGGCCGGCCGGTCCGGGACTGGTTGGGATAAATAGGGGGAGTGAGTTTGCAGGATTTGCCGCTACGCCTATTTTTGGGCTATAATTTGCGGCTTTTTCCGGGTTCGCACACTTTTTGGAAATATTATGGTCGTTATTCGTTTAGCTCGTGGTGGCGCAAAAAAGCGCCCTTTCTACAACATCGTCGCTACTGACTCGCGCAATCGCCGTGATGGTCGTTTCATCGAGCGTATCGGTTTCTACAACCCGGTTGCATCCGGCAATGCAGAAACCCTGCGTATCGCTGAAGACCGTCTGAGCTACTGGCAAGGCGTTGGCGCACAATTGTCGCCGACCGTCGCTCGTCTGGTTGACCAGTCCGCGAAAAAGGCTGCTGCCTGATTTTTGCTTGCCGAACGGCTGACTAGGATGTCTATTCCTGACGATCTGGTGTTGGTCGGTCATATCTCCGGCGCCTATGGCATCCGTGGCTGGGTACGGATTACTCCGTATTCGGGCGACGCGGATGCCTTGTTGCATGCAAAGACCTGGTGGCTGAATAAGCCCGAGGTTCACGATGTGGAAATGCTGCAATCAAAGGTCCACAGCGGAGAGATCGTGGCGCGCTTAATGGGCGTGGAAGACCGCGATCAGGCAGAGAAATTAAAAGGCGCGACGGTTCAGGTCTCGCGCCGGCATTTCCCGCCTTTGGACGATGGTGAGTATTACTGGGTCGATCTGATTGGATCGACCGTAGAAAACATGCGGGGTGAAGTCTTGGGCACAGTATCCAATCTGATGGATAACGGTGCTCATCCGATTTTGCTGGTGGAAGCTCCGCTGGCAGCGGAAGACAAAAAACCGCAGGAAATGATGATTCCCTTCGTTGAACAGTTTGTGAAGGAAGTGGATCAGGCAAATCAAAAACTGATAGTTGATTGGGAACGCGATTACTAAGCGTTTGCTTGGCTCGTTTGTTTTGTATTCGGCTATCGAGGGAAGGGAAGCGATATGCAATTTGACGTTGTAACGCTTTTTCCCGAAATGTTTGACGCGGTGACGCGCTCGGGGATTACCCGGCGCGCATTCGAGCAAGGCCGTTGCGGGCTGGCGCTGTGGAATCCCCGGGATTTTACGACCGACAATTATCGTACCGTGGATGACCGGCCCTATGGCGGTGGTCCCGGCATGGTGATGCTGGCCAAGCCGCTGGAAGCTGCGATAGAAGCGGCGAAGTCTCGTCAGCTTGCTCAAGGTGTGCAGACACCCCGTGTGATTTATCTGTCGCCGCAAGGTCAGCCTTTGACCCACAAAAAAGTGGTGTCGCTGACGCAGCAGCCGGGCCTGGTGCTGTTGTGCGGTCGATATGAAGCCGTCGATCAGCGTTTATTGGATCGCTGCGTGGATGAAGAACTCAGCTTGGGCGATTTCGTGCTGTCCGGTGGCGAATTGCCAGCGATGGCGCTGATGGATGCGGTAATGCGCCTGTTGCCGGGTGTGTTGAACGATGACGCGTCGGCGGTCGAGGATAGTTTTGTCAACGGCTTGCTGGATTGTCCGCATTACACGCGGCCCGACGCGTATCAGGGCATGCCGGTGCCACCGGTGCTGATGGGCGGAAACCATGCCGAAATAACCAAATGGCGTCGGCAGCAGGCTTTGCAGGCGACGTTGCGCAAGCGGCCCGATCTGATAGAGAAGGCCAGGGCAGATGGCGCTTTGTCGGCAGCCGATGAAAAGTTTCTGAGCAGTTTGAAGTAGCAGTAAAAGTTTGCAATACCAGTTTGTAGTAAGCGGTGATTTTCACCATGTGTATAACCCCATCCTCTACTGGGCAAGATAGTGCGCCAGCAAGATGGTTTCAGGAGCTGAAAATGGATCTGATCCAAAAACTCGAGCAAGAAGAAATTGCTCGTCTCAACAAGAATATCCCTGACTTCGCCCCCGGCGACACCGTGATCGTTAGCGTGAACGTGGTTGAAGGTACGCGCAAACGTGCCCAGGCTTACGAAGGCGTTGTGATTGCCCGTCGCAATCGCGGTCTGAACTCCAACTTCGTCGTGCGCAAGATTTCTTCCGGCGAAGGCGTAGAGCGTACGTTCCAGCTGTATTCCCCGCTGATCGCTTCGATCGAAGTGAAACGCCGCGGTGATGTGCGCCGTGCCAAGCTGTACTACCTGCGTGAGCGTTCCGGTAAATCGGCACGTATCAAGGAAAAGCTGGCAAGCCGTGGCAGCAAGCAGGCTGCAGCAGAATAATTGTTGCGGGCTTGAGACAAAAAGGGCGCTATCCGGCGCCCTTTTTTTATTGCGCTGCAGAAGCGCGGCACTTCTTTCATAATGTTGGTTCCAAAACTATTTTTGCCTGAATGACGTACCCAGTTTTTGATCCTTTGGCGGCAGCGGTTGATGCCATCCTGTATGAGGCGCCATTGCCTAAGGAACGACTTACTGTTGAATGGCTGCGCGCCCGCTTTGTTAACCCGCCGTTATGGGCGCCGGAGAACACGGACGAGATTGGTCATCGTCAGCATCAGGCCGGTGCGCAGGCGCGCCAGGCCGCCGTGTTATTGCCGCTGGTCTTGCGAGACGATGGCTTGCATATGCTGTTGACCCGACGCGCGAGCCATATGCATACGCATGCGAATCAGATCAGCTTGCCGGGCGGTCGGCAGGAACCCACGGATGTTTCTGCAACAGAAACTGCCTTGCGCGAGGCCCAGGAAGAAATAGGCCTGCATCCCCGTCACGTTGAGATTCTCGGTTTGCTGCCGGAATACTGG
>JAEZLB010000253.1 GCA_023435945.1 Pseudomonadota bacterium
TTGGTTTTCCACACCACGCTGAACTGGCCATCAGGACGGATTTCGCCAATCATCACGGGCTTGTGCAGATGATGGTTGGTCTTGTCCATGGTCAGCGTGTAGCCGGACGGCGACTTGACGCTTTGTCCGCCCATCGCATCTATCACCTTGTCGGTATCGGTGGTGCCGGCTTTTTCCACGGCCTGCTTCCACATGTGGATGCCAACATAGGTGGCTTCCATCGGATCGTTGGTCACGACGGTATCGGCATTGGGCAACTTCTTGGCCTTGGCGTAGGCTTTCCATTTCTTGATGAATTCATCGTTGACCGGGTTCTTCACCGACTGGAAGTAGTTCCAGGCGGCGAGATGACCGACCAGCGGCTTGGTATCCACGCCGCGCAATTCCTCTTCACCGACCGAGAACGCCACCACCGGCACATCGGTCGCCTTCAGGCCGGCATTGCCCAGCTCTTTATAGAAAGGAACATTGGAGTCGCCATTGATGGTCGAGATCACGGCCGTCTTGCCACCGGCGGAGAATTTCTTGATGTTGGCGACGATGGTCTGATAATCGGAATGGCCGAACGGGGTGTAAACCTCATCGATATCGCTATCCTTCACACCCTTGGATTTCAGGAAGGCGCGCAGAATCTTATTAGTGGTGCGCGGATACACATAATCGGTACCCAGCAGCACAAAACGCTTGGCGCCACCGCCATCCTTGGACATCAGGTATTCCACCGCAGGAATCGCCTGCTGGTTAGGTGCGGCACCGGTATAGAACACGTTCTTTTCCAGTTCTTCGCCCTCGTACTGCACCGGATAGAACAGCAGGCTGTTCAGTTCCTTGAACACCGGCAGCACCGACTTGCGCGATACCGAGGTCCAGCAGCCGAACACGACAGCCACCTTGTCCTGCGTAATCAGCTGGCGCGCCTTTTCCGCGAATAGCGGCCAGTTGGAAGCAGGATCAACCACCACTGGCTCCAGTTTCTTGCCCATTACCCCACCCTTGGCATTGATTTCCTCAATGGTCATCAGGGCGACATCTTTCAGGGAGGTCTCGGAAATCGCCATCGTGCCGGACAGCGAATGGAGAATGCCGACCTTGATGGTGTCGGCTGCTGCAGCGTGGGGCATCCAGGCGGTCGCAGCCAGCGTCATGGCGGCAGCTGCGGTCGCTTTTAAAACAGTACGACGAAACATAGGCTTCTCCTAAGGGTGAGCAATGAGCAGGCAATCCAACGGCTTTCGTTGGAGCAATGACATTTCGCAATTCTCATGCCATCGCCAGAAAGTGAATTCAGCGAATTAGGGTGCGTTTTATGAGCGATTTATGTGCAGATGCAACCAAATTGGTGCGGACAAGTATTGAGATGGGTACTTTTGGTGCATGGAAATTTGTTACCAAAAAATCTCGATCACGGCGCGAACCAAAATGGTGAAGCAGAGGGCGTTGGGTATGGTGCAGGAATTGCATAAGAGGAACTCAAGGAACCCTCTTTTCTTCGTGCACGCGGTCGAAGGGGGAAGGGAAGAGATTCGCAATCCTCGACTGAAAAGGACAAAAAGATGAATGAAATACGAAATGCCCGCACCATGATGGCAGTCATCGTGTGTGCGTCTCTGCTGCTGGCGGCGCCTGCAGCACAAGCACACCCCGGACATGCGGAGGGTGCATTGGCGGGCCTGCTGCATCCGCTATCCGGGTTGGATCACCTGCTTGCCATGGTTGCCGTCGGTATCTGGGCCGCGCTGCTGGGACAGCAGGCTCGCTGGCTCGTACCGCTTAGCTTCGTGACCGTGATGACACTGACAGCCCTGGCAGGCATGGCTGGCATGGATATGCCTGCTGTGGAACTGGGAATTGCCGCCTCGGTATTGCTGGCTGGTTCGCTGATCGGCCTGCGCGTCAAGCTCGGCGTACCGGCTGGCGCTGCCATCGTTGCCGCATTCGCGTTCTTTCATGGCTTTGCCCATGGCACGGAAATTCCGGCCTATGCCGAAGCCTGGCGCTATATTGCCGGCTTCGTGCTTTCCACCGCCTTACTGCACGCCATCGGCGTGGGACTGGGTACAGTGATGATGAAATGGAAGCCGGCATTGCCCGCGACCGGCGCACTGCTGTTTACCGGCGGCGGCTGGATGCTCGCCAGCCTGAACTGATTGCTGCAGCGGCTTGCTAACGCTAGTCGCTCTCTTCTCTTGTCGGTTGCCTGCTTTCTGTGCAGGCTCATGCATAGGTTCCCGCCTTACTGACACAATGGATTCTTCCCCCCATCGTGGGGAAAGAACTTCTTCTCCTGCATGGAGGTAGGGTGCTCAGCATGATTGGCTTATTTCTCGCAGGGTTGGCAGCACTGATCATCGGTGCGGAACTGCTGGTGCGGGGCGCCTCACGCCTCGCCTTATCCTGGGGTATCTCGCCGCTGGTAGTGGGCCTGACGATTGTGGCACTGGGCACCAGCGCACCGGAAATCGCCGTATCGGTCGGCGCTTCGCTGGAGGGCAAAGTTGACATTGCCATGGGCAACGTTGTAGGCAGCAATATTTTCAATGTGCTGTTCATACTCGGCCTGTCCGCCCTGCTTGCTCCTTTATCGGTGAACAGACATATCACCCGCCAGGAAGTACCTATCATGATAGGTGCCACGCTTCTGTTAATCGTGCTCAGCCTGGATGGTCGTCTGAATACTTTCGAAAGCATCATGCTGGTCATTCTGCTGATCGCTTATACCGCCTTCCTTATCGTGCAGTCGCGCAGGCAGAATGGAGAAGCGCCGGAGGAGCCCCTTTCTAAGACACTGCACGGAAACAAAAAAGGAAGCACACTGGGGCATACAACTGCTACTGATAACCGGCGGCCTGGTGCTACTGATAGTGGGTGCGTGCTGGCTGGTCAGCGCAGCCGTTGCGTTTGCACGCGACTTCGGGATCAGCGAGCTGGTCATAGGCCTGACCATCGTTGCGGCGGGTACTTCAATGCCGGAAGTCGCTACCTCTGTTATGGCAACCCTGCGCAATGAGCGTGAGATTGCCATCGGCAATGTGATAGGAAGCTGCACCTTCAACATCCTGGGTTGCCTGGGTATCGCAGGCGTCGTGGCGCCCGGCGGACTGGTGGTGGCACCGGCCATTCTCAACTTCGATATCTGGGTCATGCTTGCTGCGGCATTTGCCTGCCTGCCGGTATTTGTCACGGGCCGCCGTATCGGGCGCTGGGAAGGCGCACTCTTTCTCGCGTATTACGCTGCCTATACCACTTACCTTATCCTGGAGGCACAAAGGCATGCAGCCTTGCAACCATTCAGCACAGCGATGATGTCTTTTGTGATGCCGCTTACCGTAGTGACGCTGGTGGTGGTGCTGATAAAGCCGCACACAAAGATCCAGAACAACTCGTGAATAAACTAAGCGACGTGATAAGACTTGCTGATAGCCCGGGCTGCAAACATGGCGCTATGCCGGAGTAAAGCCGTCAACAACGCAACCTGGCGTATCTGTCTCTTAGCTCTTTTTTCTGTGCCCTTAACCGGTCCTGGGAGCTCGCCGACTGAGGTTGCCGGGCTTGTGCATCCACCCCTGCGATTTGCTTCTTCAGTTGCTCGCACTCCCACTTCTTGTCGGCGGAACTGGCCGTATTCCGATGAGTAACGTGTTGGATCACCAGAGGCTCGGCTCGCACGGTTGGGCGGCTGTTTGCCAGAATTATTGCAAGCTGTTCCTTGCTTTTATCTTCTATGCCCGCGGTGTCATAAAGAACCACCTGCTGATGTTTCGCTCCTACCGGGCATCCGTCATTCGAGTAAGTGGTTTGCCCATTTTGCAGGCACTTGGAAATGCCGGAAGAAGACGTTGAGGGGCGCTCAGGTGCCGGTGTTGTCACAACAATACCCGGGTTTGCCGACAGCTTCTGCTGCACATTCCTTGCGGCCATGCTCGCCGTGAGAGACGAATCCGCCACCCATATCCCCCCACCGACCACACCCACGGCAAGCAGTAAGGAAAAAATCATTTCCTTTTGCATTGTCTCTCCCCGCTATTTTCAGAGCTTCGCTTTACTGGCTCGCCCACTTTGCCACATTCGCCTTGGCCGTGTCTATTTCAGGGAGAAGCAAAGTTGCAAACTATACGCACTTTCATGCCGAGCCTCCGTGTAGATTTCAACAGGGGGGACGACAGCGCGCCGAGTATAGACCTATACCCTGGTCACCTTTCTTTTTACATGAGACGTCAACATTGCATCTCATCGCGAGCAGCGTGCCGAGTCCACCGGCATAGCTATATCGGCAGATATTTCTTTTGTTTTGATGTGCTTATTGGGAGAAGTAGCAGCGCATGCCGATGTTCGCTGTTTCAGCAAAGGCGACAATCCTGCGGATGGATTGTTGACATGCCCGGGCTGGCGACAAAGCGATCTTTGAGCGCTTTCTGCCGCATTTTTTGACTGGTTCGACCCCGCCTGTCAGTAGACATCGCGCCGATAGCGCCCCTCGCTCTTGAGTTCGCGCACGCGCGCCGGACCCAGCAATTCGCACAAGGCTTCGTCCACGCTGCCGGCCATGCCTTGCAAACTGCCGCACACATAGATTGCCGCGCCTTGTTCTATCCACTCATTCAGCGTATCGGCACATGCGCGCAGCTTGTCCTGCACATAGACTTTGTGCGACTGCGCGCGTGAAAAGACCAGGTCCGCGCGCGCCAGCATCTTGGCGCGTTGCCAGTCATTGATTTCATCCTTGCACCAGCCATCGTGCTCGGGATGACGTTCACCGAACAGCAGCCAGTTGCGGCCTTCACCCAGCCTCTCCCGCGCCTTCAGATGGCTGCGCAATCCGGCAAAACCAGAACCATTACCGATCAGGATCAGGGGACGGCTGGCATTTTCTGCCAGATGGAAAGCACTGTTACGGCGCACGCGCAGCAGGACCTTTTCATTCAACGACACTTTGCGTGTCAGCCAGTCCGATGCCAGGCCAAGCTGGCCATCTTCGCGCCGACGCACCCGCACCAGCAAATGAATCGCACCATCCTCGGGCACGGAAGCAATCGAATACTCGCGCGCGCGTCCATCGCCCTCCGGTGGCAGCACCAATGCAAGATCACCGGCCTCCCATACCGGCAGATCTTGTTCTGTGGCAGGCGCCAGTTTGAGCAGGAAGAGCGCCTCGCCACTGCTGCCCGGATTGAGATGAATACGACTGGTCAGGCTCCATTCCTGGAATGCAGTCCCAGCAGACGCTGCCTGATAAGCGTCGCCCTGACTCCACTGGCCGATGGCCTGCGTCCAGGCCTGCAGTGCCCGGGGATCGACCTCATCCACCTCGATGCGGGGAAACAGCGGCTGGCCACCGCAACGTTGCAGTTGCTCATCGAGGCAGCGGCCAAAACCGCAGAAATGGACATAACTGGAATCACCCAATGCCAGCACCGCATAAGACAATCCGGACAGGCTGGAGTCATTCCAGGATCTCAGCTTCCATTCGAACGACGAACCATTGTCGGGAGCCGTTCCTTCGCCATATGTGCTGGCCACCACCAGCAGGGCAGAACATTGTCGCAGGCGCTCTTCGTCAACAGCATCCAGAGGCAGCAACATGACCCGCTGCCCGCAGGCAGTCAGCTGACGCGCCGTGTTATCGGCAATCTCTTCCGCACACCCCGTCTGGCTAGCGTAGGCTACGACAACGACACCGTCCTGCTTGTTATCCAGTGCCGGTGTGCCAACGACAGCGCCAGTCTTGCGCGCATGCCGCCACAGGATGAAGCCGCACATCCCGAGATAAGCCAGCACGACGGCAATCGCCGCCAGCAGGCGTTCCGTTTCAATCCAAGAGTTCATTCTTCCATCATTGCGAGAAAAGCAGCGCTGCACACTTCTTGCCAGCCCACCTCGGTCAGGCTGATGAAGTTGGCTGCAATGCCGTGATCATTCGCATAAGCCAGGCCGGCATCGGCACCCAATACGGTCAATGCCGTCGAGTACGCGTCGGCCAGCATGCATTCCTGGTGCAGGACCGTCACCGATGCCAGCGCGTGGTCGGCAGGGTAACCGGTACGGGGATCGATGGTATGGGCAAGGAGCTGGTCGCCCTTGCGGAAACTGCGGCGGTAATTGCCGGAGGTGGCAATGCTCAGTTCGTGCAGCGCGACGCGGGTTTCCACGTCATAGGGCAGTGCGGACATCTCAAGCGACTCGGGATAACGCGGCGTTTCCAGCGCCACCCACCAGGGCTGGGCATTCGGTTTAACACCGGTGCCGCGCAACTCGCCGCCGATCTCCACCAGGCTCTTGGCATAACCGGCATGGTGCAGGACCTTGGCTACCAGGTCGACTGCATAACCCTTGGCGATACCGGACAAATCAAGGTAAACACCCCCGGCTTGCTGTGCTGCCTTTCCGGTCATATCCAGTTGTACCCGCTGCCAGCCGCACCGAGCCAGGGCCGCTTCGATTTCCTCCTGTGCAGGTGCGGCATGATTCGCTTCGCGGAAACGCCCGCCGGGACCAAAACCCCACAAGTTCACCAGGGGACCGGCCGTGGGGTCGAATGCACCATGGCTTTCTCTTGCCACCTGCAGCGCACAATGCAACACCTCAAACAGCGGCGAGGGCAGCGTCACCCACTCACCCGGCGATGCC
>JAEZLB010000238.1 GCA_023435945.1 Pseudomonadota bacterium
ATTGACCACACGCATAATGCCGAAGATCAGCGTCAGGCCGATGCCCAGCAGCGCATAGGTCGATCCGAGCACCAGGGCATTCAAGGTGTGCTGCAGAAATTGGTCCACGATATTCCTCCAGCTGGCAGAGCCGTGCTATGCACTGCCAGCTATGTATAAAAGACAGAATGGATGGGCACGACAAGCTCAGCCTGTAGCGCCCGGCACCGGGTTACTTCACCGTTGCTTTGCCATCCTTCAGTTCAACCACATAAACGTTAGGCGATGCCTGGCCGCTTTCCTTCCCGGCCGGACCTTCTTTACCGAAGCGGTATTCGCCATTCACACCCTGCACTTTTACTTTCCACAATGCGTCGCGGATTGCGGCAGGTTCGGCTTTGCCGGCAATACGGATGGCTTCAGCGATGGTCAGGATGCCGTCGAACCCGCGGAAGCCTTCGGTCATGCCGGAGAATTCCAGGTCACGTGCCATCCAGCCATCCATGAACGCTTTGGTCACCGCCGGATAAGGAGCACGTTCCGGTGCCCAGGGCGCGAAGAACAGCAAGTGCTGGGAAGCATAGCCTTTAGGACCAGGGTTCTTCAGCAGGGGCTCGGGGAAGGAGCCGCCGGTGGTGATGAAGCGATGGTTCAGGCGCTGTTCTGCGGCCTGGCGAATGGCCAGCGTCAGTTGTTCCAGGCCGGAGGTCACGATCAGCGTATCGGAACCGGTGTTTTTCAAGGCCGCCAGCTGAGCCGACAAGTCGGTCATGTCAGGCGTCATGGTTTCGCTGCGGCCGATAGCAATGCCTCTGGCTTCCAGCATTTTCTTGAACTCGGTTGCGGCACCCAGGCCCCAGTCATTGTTTACAGACAGGAAGTCCACTTTCTTGATCGCCGGGCTGAAGCTGTCCAGCAACTTGGCAAACGCCTGTGCTTCCATTGCGGAGGTCGGGCTGGTGCGGAAAACCCATGGGTTGCCAGCGGTGGTGATCTTGGTGGAGGAAGCGGTTTCCACCACCAGCGGCACACCGTATTCGGTCAGCTTGGGCATGATGGCCAGCGTGAAGGTGGAGCTCCATGCACCCATCAGGACAGGAACTTTATCTTTCAGGATCAGTTTCTCCACCGAGTTCACGGCTTCACGCGGGTTGGATTTGTTATCTTCGACGACCAGTTCGATTTTCTTGCCCAGTACGCCACCATTCTTGTTGATGTAGTCTGCAGCAATACGTGCACCGTTAGTCACATAAGTACCATTCGCCGCCACGGAGCCCGTCAGCGGTTGGGTAACGCCGATCTTGATAGTGTCTTGCGCCTGCACAGGGCCGGCAGCAATCAGGGCCAAACCGAGGCCAGCGGTCAAAACTTTGGAAGTGCGCCAGATCATGGTGTATATCCTTATTGAGGTTGGTGGGTCGAGGAGATCATTAACGGCGGCTGAATAAACCAGCCAGCCAGGCTTTAAACAGTGTCCAGAGGTCGATCGACGAAGTGTCTTTCTGTTTCTGGGAAGCTGTTGCGGCCGGTGCGGAGGGTGCAGAGGGAGTCACATCGGACTCGGTTGCCCGTTCATCGGCTACTGCGTCGGTGTTGGCCGGAGCAACCGGCAAGCGGGCTTGCAGGTTGTCGGCGAATTGTTTGGTGAGTTGTTCTGCCAGTGCGCGCACGATACCTTCACGGCTGAATTGCGCGAGCGAACCGGTAATGGTGTGATCGACGACAACGCTGACATCAGTGCCGCCGTTGGCTTCGGTCAGCGTAAAACGTGCTTCGCCTTTCACGCGACTGTTGCTGCGTGCATCGACAGCCGAACCCGTGATCGCACCGATACGGGCCTCTTCGTTCAGGTCAAATTTTCCCTGCCCTGCGAAGCCGGCAGCGATGGGGCCGAGTTTTACCTTGAATAGCAAAGGAATCGCACCTTCTTCGGAAGCCGTAGCATTAGGGTTGATGGAAGCGCCAGGCAGGCAGTCGACCAGCAACTCAACGTCGTGGAAGGCTTGCCACACGACTTCCACGGGTGCGGCGATGTGGAAAGATTGTTCAAGCTGCATGGATGTTCTCCGGTAATTAGATCTGTTGGGCGCGTTCGCGCAGAACACGCTGAATGGCTTTGACGATGCCGTAGTAACCGGTGCAACGGCACAGGTTGCCTGCCAGTTCTTCACGAATACGGGTTTCGTCGGCGTCGGGAAGGCGAGTGACGATGTCTCGGGCGGTCATCAGCATGCCGGGCGTGCAGTAGCCGCATTGCAGCGCATGTTCTGCGGTAAAAGCAGCGCGCAGTTGCACCATCACTTCGTCTTCATCAAAGGCTTCCAGCGTGCGGATCTGGCGGCCTTCAAAACGCTTGGCGGATTGCAGGCAGCTGCGTTGCGGCACGCCATCGACTTCGATGGTGCAGGCACCGCACACGCCCTGTTCGCAGCCGACATGGGTGGCGGTCAGGCCGCAGTGATCACGCAAGGCATCGGCGAGATTGATGCGTGGTTCCAGTTTGAGCTGGTAGCAGCGATCATTGACCTTCAGTTCAACGTCGGTGGTTTCCACCGAAGGAAATTCGATAGGGAAAGCACTCATTGTTATTGCTCCATATCCAGAGCGACCCGATGCAGCATCTCCTGCAACATCTGGCGGCGATCATGTTCAATGCCGGGCGCAGCCTGATCCAGCAGGTTCAGGCGCGCTGACTCTTGCAGCAGCGATTCCAGCAAGCCGGCACCTTCGGCAACGTAAGGCGCGCCGTCCAGTGCGCCGATCACCACGCGTTCCACGCCGGTATGAGGATCGCGCATGCCGGATGCCATCGCATGCGACAATTCGCCAGTCTTGCGGCACAGCTTGCGATACGACCAGCGCATGGTTGCGGATTGTGTGGCGACGGTGACGGCAACCAGGATTTCGCCTTCGGCGAG
>JAEZLB010000250.1 GCA_023435945.1 Pseudomonadota bacterium
GTCGCCGAACTGGTGGGCCAGGCGGTGCGTGACGTCTACCGCCGCGATGCGCCAACGCTGGAGCAGTTCAATATTGAATTTAATGCCAGCTTTATCGTAGGCGGCCAGATTGGCGACGAACCCTGCCGCCTGTTTCACCTTTACTCGGCTGGCAACTTCATCGAGTCTGGCGAAGAAAATCCCTACTTCCACATCGGCGAAGGCAAATTCGCCAAACCCTTCCTCTCGACCCTGCTCACCCCCTCCAGCAGCCTGGATGAAGCCACCAAGAGTGCGCTGATCGCCATAGACGCCACGCTGCGCCTGAATGTCGCGGTCGGCATGCCGCTGGATTTACTGGTCTACGAAGCCGGATCGCTGGCGGTAACGCGCTACAAGCGCATAGAAAACAACGATGCCTGGTTCCAGGCTTTGCGTAAAAAATGGGCAGTACAAATGCAAGGCGCGCTGGATCATCTGGAAAGCCCATGCTGGCCTGAAGCCGCATCAACCAGCACCCTGCCCACCGCTTCCTCCATGGCATCACCCTTGCGCATATTGCCGCCTATTGGCCCCACATCTCATCCAGAAAATTCACTTGAGCAGATGGCAGCGCAGAATGCGGCGCTGGTATTGTCGAAATAAAGATGGAGGGCTGCGGACTGTTAATCCGTAAAAAATCCTTATGCAGCAAGGGTTTTCAGGCGCAGCGTGACAGGCAAGTCTTCCTTTGCCCGAGTTTGCCTGTTCAGGTCCCGACACCCATAAGCGCGAGCAGTACAAAAAAACCTGCCAGCAATACGAAAAGGCTGTTTTCAACAAGCGCTATTCGCACCGCATCTACAGCCACCTCTAGTGCAGTCCACTCATAGGCCAGAAGCATCTACGGGACCGAGGTAGCCCATTCAAGATAAAAAAGCACCGAATTTGTAAGGGCTTATTTTTATTTATTTGTCGGTTTGGATTTAAGCGGACATCGACATTAAAATCCGTTGAATACTTCTTAGCTCTCTAATTCAAAATCTTATGAATGAATCTGACAAACGTACCCGCTCTGTCCTGGACATTGCATTTCCTGTCATTGGAGTGGCACTTATCATTTTCGCAATGTATAAGCTGAATTTGCTTCCTGCATTCCTCAAGGATCCCACCTCAAAAACACAAACTCACTGGGAAAAATGCATCAACAATTTTGCGTATATACAAACAAGCAACGGCGTCACCGCAAAATTAGATGCCGAAGGTCGTCCTGTTGCATGCCAAAACAATAAGTAATTTGTAAGGCCGCTGTGAATCACCGTGACAGGTCAAATTGAGATAAGAGCACAGAGAGCAGAAGTCGGCTATCGACGCCAGGCGGATACTTGACCTGCACGCGTAGGAATAATGGGTAGCAACGAACAAGAGAGTATCCGGGCTTATGCCTCAAGTTTTTCCTCGAACTGTCGATAATAAAGGCAGACAAGACGAGGAGTATCCATGGAAGTGAGCACAATAGCCCGCCTGGCAACTGAAATGACCCAGACCAGGACGGATCAGGAGGTCAGCATCGCTGTGCTGAAAAAAGCACTGAACGCGCAAAGCAGTGCGGCAGTCGCTTTGCTGGAAGCGCTACCACCTGTAACACCGCCCAATCTTCCGCCACACCTCGGTCAGAACATCAATACAAAAGCGTAAAGCTCATCGATACAACGGTATACGCGCTTTTCTTCTCCTCGCTAATGCCGTCTCCCTGTGAAAATCTGCAGGGCGGGCGCACTTTAAACATCTGTCACGTACTACCGGCTCATGAAGTGTTGCTGATGCTTTGGGCTATGGATCGCTGGAGTGGCCGTTCTGATCCGGCCAGGATATAGATAGTCCGTTCAACACCCCTTTCCATTGCCGGTTCCGCTTCGTCCACTATCCAGATTCCGGATTCGACTTTATCGGCCCAGCCTCCTGATTTCCTTAACTGGCTCGATCTGCCAATTTGCCCTGCCAAACAAGTAGCGACCGATAAAAAAGGGAAATACTCATCGCAACAAAATGATCCGTACAGCCTGCACAAACGAAGGTCTTTCTAACTCCAATTTAGAGAGGCAGCGAAGGCGCTGGGGAATTTTACGGAACGCTCTGCCTGCTCAGATGGTGTGCCAGTATCACATCGTGTACAAACCGTAGTTTCTTCATCACCACCGGGGATAGCGCAAAAGGATACGGGTCCGGCATGCCGATGCTGCGATTCAAACTGTTCAACACATAGGTCAGCGCAAACCAGTCACTCATCAGGTCGTCGAACGCCGCCATCTCCAGCGGCTGCGCTTCGATATGCAACTCGGGTTCACCGGGCACACGAGGACGCAACGTCATGCCCGTAGCAAAGGCGGTATCGAGCGTGTCTATCATATGCAGGTAATGCGCCCAGGTCTCTGCCCAGTCTTCCCAAGGATGGCAACTCGCATAGCTGCTGATGAAATGCTGATCCCAGTCTTCGGGGGGACCTTCAGCGTAGTTTTTCTGCAGCCCCGCAGCATAATCCTGGCGCTCATCGCCGAATAATTCGCGGAACGGTTCCAGCCAGGAACTGGCCACGATCAGCCGGTCGAAATAATAATGTCCGCTCTCATGGCGGAAGTGGCCGAGCAGCGTGCGGTAAGGTTCGCGCAGTTTTTCCCTCATCTGCTCGCGATAAGCAGGGTCGGCTTCCGCGATGTTGATGGTGATGACGCCATCCGCATGCCCGGTCATCACATGCTGGTCCGGCATATCCTGCAGGAATTCGAAGGCCAACCCTTCCTGCGGGTCATCCCACTTGGGCCTGGGCTGCAGGTGCAATTCCCATAGCGTGTATAACAGGCGGCGCTTGGCCGCTTCCAGCCTTTGCCAGTACAGGCGGTTCTGATCGTTCAGCGGAGGAATCGTGGTGGTCAGACGGCAGGAAGGACACAGTTCATGCGGCGAGTCAGCGGGAAGCATCCAGTTGCAGATATCCTCGCTCGCGTAGTTACGGCACTGCTTGTACCACTTATCCGTATTGACCGAACTCAGGCTACGCCACAGTCCATCCTGACCCGTGGCCTCGAAGGCAGTGATTTCGGAATGTTCAGGCTGATACCCTAGCAGACTGCCGCACCTCTGGCAGCGCACATTCTCGAAAAAAACCTGTTGTCCGCATTTGTCGCAATGAAAGGTTTTCATGGCGCGAAAGATAGCCCTTGACGGCAGATAGAGCTTAGCGCAGCAGAAACGTTCCGGTCCCCGTTTTGGCGCGTTTCAAGGCAGCTTCAGGTCTACTCAGGAAGCCACCAGATGCGGAACCCCCTCGACATCAATATGCGAAAAGCGGCAGCCGAAAGCCTGCTGCAGTATGTCCGTCGTCAGGACGTCCCTTGCCGGCCCTTGCCAATAAGCCCCTTGCGCCAGTACCAGTACATGGCTTGCGAAGCGCGCCGCGAGGTTGATGTCGTGGCAGCTTGCCACGATGGCATGGGAGGCCGACAGTTCGCGGATCAGGCTCATCATCGACAACTGATGCGCGACGTCCTGGTGGGAAGTCGGTTCATCCATCAGCATCAGCTGCGGCGACTGCAGCAGCAAGGCTGCCAGCGCCACACGCTGCCTTTCCCCGCCGGACAGATGCGTAATGTCTTCCCCGGCCTTGTCTTCCAGTCCCACGCGTTTCAACGCTTCGATAGCAAGTGCAATGTCTTCCTCTGCATCCCAGCCGCCTCCGACACGATACGGGGTGCGGCCGATCAGCGTTGCTTCCAGCGCGGAATAGGAGAATGCATCGAAATGCTGCTGGGGCAATAGGCCGCGCAGCCTGGCGAGCTCTTGTGTCTTGACGTGAGGGAGCGGCTTGCCATCGATCAGCACCTGCCCGCCAGCAGCTGGCACTAGCCCGGCCAGCACATGCAGCAGCGTAGATTTGCCAACACCGTTTTTTCCAAGCACGCACCAGAACTCGCGGGGCTTTACCTGCCAGTTGAGATCATTGATCAATACCTTGCCGCCGGCTGAGACCTGCAAATGCTGGGTAACGAGAAGACTCATGCGCGGCTCCGGATCAGCAATATCAGGAATACCGGCACGCCCACCAGCGCGGTAATTACGCCTACCGGCAGCTGGATCGGTGCGACCACGGTGCGCGCTGCCAGGTCGGCTAGCATCAGGGCTGTTCCGCCTGCCAGTACCGATGCCGGCAACAGGATGCGCTGGTCATTACCGAATACCAGTCGCAAAGCGTGCGGCACCACCAATCCTACAAATCCTATGGTGCCCGCCACGGCAACCGCGGCAGCGGTAGCAAGTGAAGCAAGCAGTAAGGCAAGCGCTCGCAGGCGCAAGACCGGCACGCCTAAAAGCTGCGCGGTGGCATCGCCATGCGCGAGCACATTCAGCTGCCCTGCCCTGCTCCATGTCCATGCCAGCGCCAGTACCAGCACGATCAACGCTGGCAGATAGAAGACGCTGTTCTCCAGATCGCCCAGCAACCAGAAAATCATGCCACGTAACTGCGTATCGGGGGTCAGGCTCAGCATCAACGTGATCAGTGCCCCGAAACCGGAGGCAATCATCACGCCGGTGAGAATCAGCCGCACGCCAGAGGAAGATGCAGTGCCGCCCGGGGATAGGCGCAATAATGCCCTGTGTGCCAGCCCGAACAACAGACCGGTGGCCAGCAAGGCGCCGAGAAAAGCTCCCGCGTGCATGCTCCATGCAGCAAGCGGAAACAGCATCAGCAAACTCATCGCGCCCACAGCCGCGCCCCCGGACACCCCCAGGATATAGGGCTCGGCCAGGGGATTGCGCAGCAGCAGTTGCATCAGCGCGCCAGCCAGCGCCAGGAGGCCTCCGACGATGAAGGCGGACATGGTGCGCGGAAAGCGCAGATCCCACAGGAGATCGGATTGTGCGGCAGGAGCAAAGCAGCCGCTGCTGCCGCACAGGGTTGACGCAGCGAACGCCATCGCTGCCAGCAGCAGAAGACTGATGAGTATGACGATGGCTCGTTGCATGGGTCAGGTTAAAAATCGCGGCGAACGGAGAATCTCAACTGGCGTCCCGCATCCGGGTAGAGGCTGGTGCGGCAGCCATAACCATAGGAAAAATAATCCTTATCGGCAAGATTGGAACCGGTCACGGCGAACTCCCATTTGCCAATCTGACGGGCATAACGTGCGTCGAGCACGAGATGCGACGGAATGACGAAATTACAGCTATTGTCGAAGTCGGAAGCATAACGCTGCGAGTCCACCCAGATCACGCCGAAATCGGCATTATGCCCGGGTGCAGGCGTCCAGTTGAATCGCAAAGTTGCCTTATTTTCCGGCACCAATGTCATCTCCTTGCCGGCATTAACGCCACCGGTGAATTCCGCCGATATATGCTGAAACATGAAAGTTGAGCTCAGTTGCGGGCTCAGTCGCAGAATTCCCTCAAGCTCAATGCCCCTGCGCTTGGTGGGGTCGAGATTGACGTTGGCAAAGAAAATCGGGTGATCAAAAATTTCGTTCTTCAGCTTGTGCTGAAATACCCTGACGGTGGCCTTGCGCCGCGCATCGCCGAACGTGCTTCCCACTTCCAGGTCATTCGATGTCTGGGGCTTCAGCGGCAAACCTGTCAGCGTCCACGCATTGTCATCGACATTAGCGACCCGGTAACTGCGTCCGGCTTTCGCAAACACTTCCCAGTTATCGGACAGGGATTGCGCAAACTGCAGCTCAGCGGCATTGACTGAAAAGTCCTGCTCATAATTGGAGCCCAGGGGATTGACCGTCACCTTCTCGAACCGCTCATGCCGCGCGCCGATTGCCACACGACTTGAGCCAAAGCGCGTTTCGTTGCGTGCATAGAGCGCTTCGGAATCCTGTTCCGCATCTTCCTGCGAGAACGAAGCATCGGTCTTGCGCCGGGCTTTCAGCAGATCGATCCCGACCACCAGCTCATTGGACAAGCTGCCGGATGTGAAGTAATGACGCACGCGCGGTGAGAACTGCGTGCTTTTGCTCTGGTAATCACTGGGCGTCATCCCCATCGACACGAAATGGGCACCGTAATCGCGCTCAGTGTGTGACAACTCGGCGGCCAGCTCCCACGATGCGAACCGTTTCTCGGCGTGGAGACTCAGGCGGTTCAGGTCCGAATAACCATAATCATCGGGTGTCGTTGACTGCTTTCTGTTCTGCAGATACTGCACATAGTCCAGGCTGCCCGGCAGACGGTTGTCGCGCTCAGCCACATCCAGGCGTGCGCCAATACGGGTATCGCCTGAAAACCATTCCAAACCGCCGCTGAAATTTCTCAGACGGCTTTCATTATTGTCGCGATAGTTGTCATCATTGATCGCTGCAAAACTACCATCGATGGCAATGCTCTCCCAAGCCTTGCTGACATAAGCATTGATGCCGCGATGACCGTGATTGCCGGCGCTGGCTACCAGCGTTCCCTGGGTTTCATTGGGGGTTGCTCGCTTGGTAATGATATGAATAGCGCCACCGGTTGCACCTTCGCCATACAACACGCTACTCCCGCCGCGCAGGATTTCGATGCGCTCCACGGACTCGATGGGAATGGATGACAACACGCTGCGGGCCTGTGCCGGCTCGGACAAGCGCACACCATCCAGCAGCACCACAAGGTTCTGGTCACTGAAGTTACCGAAACCTCTTAAGTCCAGCGAAAAGTCGGTGGTGCCGTTCAAATCGGGGCGGCCGTAAACACCGCCTATCTTGCGTATCGCTTCGTTGACGTCAGCCGCGCCGGCTGCACGAATCTGATCAGCACTGATGACGGTCGCGCCGATAGGCGCAAAATCATGTGTGCTGGGGAAACGCGAGGCGCTGACGACCACGGGCGCAAGCAGTTGCTGGGCCGGCAGTGGTACCGCCTGTGCGTGAATATTGAATGCGGCAGACATCATGGACGTAAGCGTGAGCACACGAACCGTGATGCGCGGGGTATTGCTGAATTTCTTGGACATGGTGAACTACAGTAGATCGATCTCTCGCCAGCTTCCCCGCAAGCGAG
Organism: Pseudomonadota bacterium; assembly: GCA_023435945.1. Classification (GTDB taxonomy): domain Bacteria; phylum Pseudomonadota; class Gammaproteobacteria; order Burkholderiales; family Burkholderiaceae_D; genus JAEZLB01. The sequence goes on from JAEZLB010000250.1 coordinate 6,991, forward strand.
ACTCATCAGAAACGGTGCCACACGATATGCAACCACCTTTTCCACCTGCCTTGGCCGGTATCCGGGCTGACAAGCGTGCCTGCAAGTCCTTCCCATGCGAGCTCGCACAGTGGATGTGTATGCAGACTGTATGGGCATGCCATACGCTTGTTTACCGTTGCGGGGGCAGCACACGTTAGCGCGGACCGAAGGTCCGATACCTCGTGTTTCCCGTTTAACTGCATGCCTGAGCGGCATGCGGGCACCAAAGCGCCGCTAGTGTAGTGTTTTTTGCCATGAAGTGCCATCGAAAAGGCCAGGACCAGGGCAGATTGTTTGCAGATTGAGCACCAGCGGCGCTCTACGCTACAATGCCTGCCGTCCCGGCATGCGCCAGATCCTTGCGTGATGCCTTCCTATGTTTAATGGATAGCTTTCATGACGACTAACGCCCTTTCTGAATATTTCAACCAGCAATATGACGCCACCGCGACCATTCCCGATCACGCCAAGATTTTCGGGCGCTGGGTACGCGATTCCGGCCAGGTACGCAGCGCCGGTGGCGGCATCATGGATATCGCCTATGGCGAATCGGAAGGCGAAAAGCTGGACCTGTTCCCGGCAGCAGAAAGCGGCGCACCACTGGTGGTCTTCATCCACGGTGGCTGGTGGCGTTCGCTGGACAAGAAACACTTCCATTTCATGGCTGCGGCTTATCGCGATGCCGGCATCAGTTTCGCGCTGACCAATTACACGCTGGCCCCGGCCGCAACGCTGGAAGCAATCACGCGCCAGCAAGCCCGCGCGCTGGCCTGGCTGTACCGCAATGCCGACCAGTATGGCTACGACCGCAACCGCATCGTGGTGGCAGGTCATTCCGCCGGCGCCGAACTAGCCGCGGCCATCATGACGAACTGGGGCATGGATGCCGATTTGCCACGCGACCTGGTCAAGGGCGCTGTGCTGCTGTCCGGTGTGTATGACCTGGAAACCATCCGACTGGCGGACTCGATTAACGTCGATGTGAAGCTGCAGCCGGAAGACGTGAAAAAACTGTCGCCGATCTACATGGAACGCCCCGCAGGCCGTTTCATCACGGCGGTCGGCTCGCAGGAATCGGTGGAATTCCGCCGCCAGGCGGCGATACTGATCGAACACTGGAAGGCCAGCCATGTCAGCAACCTGCTGCTGGCAGACCGCAACCACCTGACCATCTGCGACGCTTTCTGCACGCCGGGCGATCCGCTGTTCGAAGCTACGCGGCAACTGGTCAGCGAGCTGTAATCACTGAGTTTTTACACTCTCTCCCACTCCGCTATTCCACCCGGCACGACCTGGAATAGCGGGTGCGGTTCCGGCAGTTCGATCTGTTGTACACGCTCGTAGACTGCCGGTGAGCGTTGCCGGGTTTTATTCAGGTAGTGCGTCCACTCGAATTCCATCTGCCCTGATGTAACCAGCATGCGGGTCTTTCCGCTGCGGTTGGCCACCTTGGATGCATCGAAGTTGTAACCGCGTTCCCGCGCCTCCTCCACGACTTCCGACAGGTAGTCGCCAATGGCCACCAGCGGTTGCTCCATTTGTGCAAAACGCAGCAGTTGCGGGTGATTGCGGTACCCCTTGGTCAGCCCCTGCAGGACCTTCTGCGCCAGCAGTGTTTCCCGCCATAGTGCCACCAGGCCTTGCGGGTCGAGATACTTGGGATGGAGGGACCAGATACGCATAGCTATCGCTTTCTAATGGCTGATTTAAACAGCGATATTGTGCGTCAACTTCGGTCCGCCATCTCCCGCCCTTCCCTCTCTAAAGCGATCAAAGCGGGTCGAGAGCGGGTCACCCGCCGGGTGACAGGATTTATCCTGCCTGTTTATCTCCTTTGCCAAACAGCCGGCCAAACAGGAGTACTGCGCCCAGTACGATTGCCCCCGCCACGACGCCGACCAGTGCGCTGACCACCGAGGTCATCAATCCCCGCATCCACCCGCCTTCCCCTATCAGGTCATGAATGCCATGTTCGAGCATGGGAAGGCCGTGCACCAGGATGCCACCGCCCACCATGAACATGGCGACCGTACCGAGCACGGACAGGGTTTTCATCAAGTAGGGCGCGGCGCGCAGGATCGCTCGTCCCACTCCTTGCTGAAACGGGCTGTTTTGCCGGCACAGGTAAAGCCCTGCGTCATCCAGCTTGACGATGCCGGCCACCAGCCCGTACACCCCTATCGTCATGATGACGGCAATACCCGCCAATACCGTTAACTGCTGCATGAAGGGAGCGCCGGCAACGGAGCCCAGCGTAATCGCGATGATTTCCGCAGATAGAATGAAGTCGGTGCGGACCGCGCCCCCGATTTTCTCTTTTTCGAAAGCCACCATGTCCACCGAAGGATCATTCAATACACGCAACTGCTCGGCATGGTGTGCGCTGTCCTCTTCCGGCTTATGAAGAAATTTGTGCGCCAGCTTCTCAAATCCTTCATAACAAAGGAAGGCGCCGCCAACCATCAGCAGCGGTGTAACCGCCCAGGGCGCCCAGGTGCCGATGATCAGCGCCGCCGGTACCAGGATCAGCTTGTTGCGCATCGACCCCTTCGCGACCGCCCATACCACCGGCAGTTCACGATTGGCCGACATGCCTGTCACTTGCTGGGCATTGAGTGCCAGATCGTCACCCAGCACACCCGCCGTCTTTTTCACCGCCACTTTGGTCA
>JAEZLB010000203.1 GCA_023435945.1 Pseudomonadota bacterium
GAAGCCCGGTACTTGGGGTGCAAACAGGGTATCCCAGCCGGCTTTGCCGCTGGCGGACATGGTGGCCAGCGTGCGGCCATGGAAGCCATGCGTGAAAGTGATGATCTCGAAACGGTCGCCGCCCCTGGCATTTTTGTTCTTCTTGCCCCATTTGCGCGCCAGCTTGATTGCACCTTCATTCGCTTCTGCACCGCTGTTGGCGAAGAATACGCGGTCAAAGCAGGAGTTCTGCGTGAGCAGGTTGGCAAGCTCGGCGGAAGGCGCATTAAAGAAGGCCGGGGAGGGATTGATCAGCTTGGCTGCCTGCTGCTGCAGTGCTTCCTGGATGCAGGAAGGAGAATGGCCGAGGCAGTTCACCGCCCAGCCTTGCAGATAGTCGAGGTAGCGCTTGCCCGTGTGATCGGTCAGCCACATGCCCTTGCCCTCGGTAAAAACCAGCTGGGGCCGGTTGGTGATGTAGAGAAGGGCATCGGTGTGATACTGGCTGAATTCCATGTCGGCTGCTCCGAAATTGCGTTTCAATTAAAAGTAATGGAGGGCAAAAGCGCCCCGCAGTTCAAAACCATTCCAAAACTGCTTTGCGACTCCTGAAGTCTTGTTCCGGAAGTCGAATAAAAAAAGCCACAGGAGTTTGCCTGTGGCTTGGTGGTCAGCGATCACTCATGCGTAAGGCATTCCGGCCTGAACAGGCTGGGTGCGGCGTCGCAGAAGGAGGGCTGAGTTTTTCATGCCGCAAAGTGTATGCCGTTTTATGCCGGGCGTCAAAGGCTGCCTAGGGCTGGACATTGTCTGCTGCCGAGGTGAAGGAGTCGGCGTAAAACTCGTCGGACGGCAGCTTGCACAGGGTTACGAAATCGCGCCGCGCCGCGTCGACCATCGCCGGGGTACCGCAAGCATAGACCTGATGGCTGGACAGATCGGGCAAGTCCTGCATGACTGCCTGGTGAACGAATCCGGTGCGGCCGGTCCAGCCGTCTTCCGGCCGTGCATCGGAAATCACTGGCACATAGGAGAAATTGGCCAGCGTGCGTGCCCATTCCTCGGCCAGGCTATGCATGTACAGGTCTTTCGGGCGGCGGCCACCCCAGTACAGCACGATGGGACGCTGGATGTCGCGGTAGATCGCATGCTCGACGATGGCCTTGATCGGCGCAAAACCGGTACCGGATGCAAGCAGGACGATGGGTTTTTCGGAGTCCTCGCGCAGGAAGAAAGTGCCGAGTGGCCCTTCGAAACGCAGGATCTCGCGCTCCTGCATAGAGTTGAATACATGATCGGTGAACAGGCCGCCGGGCATGTGACGGATGTGCAAGGTCAGCAGATCGTAGTCGTGCGGCGCATTGGCCATGCTGTAGCTGCGGCGCTTTCCATCCTTGAGCAGGAATTCGATGTACTGGCCTGCCTTGTACTGCAGCCTTTCGCTGGCCGGCAGTTGCAGGTGCATCACGATGACATCGTCGGAGATGCGCTCCAGCTTGTTCACGCGGGTAGGCATCTTGCGAATGGGGATGTCGCCGATGCCCACGACTTCGCGTGCTTCAATGATCAGATCGGACTGCGGCACAGCGCAGCAGAACAGTGCCTGTCCGGTGCGCTCCTCGGTCGCGGACAGGGCGCGTTCCTGGTGCGGACCATGGACTACTTCGCCTTCCAGGATCTTGCCTTTGCAGGAGCCGCAGGCCCCGTTCTTGCAGCCATAAGGCAGGCCGACGCCGGCGCGGATCGCGGCCGTCAATACGCTTTCGTCGTCTTCGCAGGTAAATTGCCGACCACTCGGCTGAACAGTTACTTGGAAAGTCATACAATTCCGAAGATGAAAATTAATGTCATGAAGACCATTCCCGGAGCATTTGGCAAGCCGCGCCTTGTTATAGTCGGGTGTGGCGACGTCGGCATGCGCCTGTTGCCGTTGCTGCGGGACCGTTTTCGTGTTTTTGCAGTCACCAGCCAGCCGGCACGATGCGCCGAACTGCGGGATGCCGGGGCGGTGCCCATTGTTGCCAATCTGGACGATCCGGCAAGCCTGAAAAAACTGGCCGGTTTGTCCAGTACTTTTGTGCATCTGGCTCCGCCTCCGTCGGAGGGAGGGCAGGATCGTCGCACACGCAATCTGACCGCTATTGTACCCGAGCGCTCCACTCTCGTTTATGTGAGCACGACCGGTGTTTATGGCGATGGCGAAGGAGCAAGTTTTGACGAGACGCGTAGCGTGAAGCCTGCGAATGCACGTGCGAAGCGCCGCATCGATGCGGAAGAACGCTTGCGTGCATGGGCCAAGCGTTCGCAGTCGCGCCTGACGATACTGCGCGTACCCGGCATTTATGCTTCAGACCGCCTGCCTGTGGACCGGCTTCAGAAAGGTACACCTGCGATCAGGGCGGAAGAGGATTCCTATACCAATCATATTCACGCGGATGATCTGGCTGGCATTATTTGCGCTGCCTTGTTCCGGGGGATGCCGAATCGCGTCTATCACGCTGTTGACGACTCGGACATGAAGATGGGGGACTATTTCGACGCAGTGGCGGATGCCCTGGAGCTGCCTCGTCCTCCACGTCTGCCGCGCGAACAGGTGAGGAAAATGGTGTCCCCGATGTTATGGTCCTTCATGTCGGAGTCGCGCCGTCTGCTGAATCGGCGCATGAAGAAAGAATTGCGCGTGCGCTTGATTTATCCGACTGTGCACCAGGCACTGGCGCAGATCAAAACCGGAAAGGCTTGACGGCACAGTTCCTGCCGCTGGCCTTATTTTTCCCTGCGCGGTGTTATCCCTGCGCGGCCGTGACTTTCAGAACTTCTTCCATCGTCGTTACCCCTTCCACCACTTTCAATGCCCCTGCAATGGCCAGCGGCTTCATGCCATCTTTCATGCTTTGCTGTTGCAGCACCTGCAGATCGACGGCAGGCTGAATCATTTTGGCAAATGAAGGACTGATGGTGAGCAGTTCATACAGACCGGTCCTGCCACGGAAGCCGGTTTGCCTGCATTCGGGGCAGCCAACAGGTCGATAGACTGTGCTTGGGCGGGGAAGGTCATAACCCTGTGTGAGGTTGTTCCAGATTTCCTCGGGCACTTCGCCATCGTCTTGCTTGCAATGCGTGCACAGCGTCCGTACCAGGCGTTGTGCCATGATGCCGCTTAAGGTCGCTTCCAGCAGATAGTGCGGCACGCCCAGTTCCAGCAGGCGAACGATGGTTGCAGGCGCGCTGTTGGTGTGCAGGGTGGAGAACACAAGGTGGCCGGTAAGTGCCGCCTGGATCGCCATCTCCGCGGTTTCCAGGTCGCGGATTTCGCCGATCATGATAATGTCCGGGTCCTGGCGCATCAGCGCGCGTATGCCGTCGGCAAACGACAGGTCGATGCCATGCTGCACCTGCATCTGGTTGAACGATCCTTCTACCATTTCGATCGGATCTTCCACGGTGCAGACATTCACCTCGGACGTAGCCAGCGCCTTCAGCGTGGTGTACAGCGTGGTGGTCTTGCCGGAGCCGGTAGGGCCGGTCACGAGGAAGATGCCGTGCGGCCGCTGGGTCAGGGTATTCCAGCGCTGTGCATCGTCCAGCGGGAAGCCCAGTTCGGGCAATGTCTTCACCACGACATCCGGATCGAAGATACGCATGACCAGCTTCTCGCCGAATGCCGTGGGCAGGGTGGAGAGGCGTAGCTCGATTTCCTGACCGCCGCTGGTGCGGGTCTTGATGCGGCCATCCTGCGGCCTGCGTTTTTCCACGACGTCCATGCGTCCCAGCAGCTTGATGCGCGCCGTCATCGCGATCATCACAACGGCCGGCACCTGGTACACCTGATGCAGCACACCGTCTATGCGGAAACGGATTGCGCCGATCTCGCGCTTGGGTTCAAGGTGAATGTCGGAGGCGCGCTGCTCGAACGCGTATTGCCATAACCAGTCGACGATGTTGACGATATGCTGGTCGTTGGCATCCAGCGTGCGATTGCTTTTGCCGAGCTCGACCAGTTGCTCGAAGTTGTTGCGCAAGGCGATGTCCTGTCCCGAGCTCTTGTTCGCATTCTTGATCGAGCGGGCCAGTGCAAAGAACTGCGAGATGTACTGGGCGATATCGAGCGGGTTGGCAATGACCAGGCGTATCTCGCGGCGCGTGACTTTCGCGATTTCCGCTTCCCATTCCGAGACGGCGGGATCAGCCGTGGCAATCACCAGTTCGGTCGCGGTCAGTTCTACCGGAAGAATATTGAAGCGGGTCGCATAAGTCGCCGACATGACGTCCGCCACCTTCGCGAAATCGATTTTCAAGGGATCGATGCGCATGAAGGGCAGGCCGGCTTTCCTGGACAGCCACTCGGTCAGCCAGTCTAGCGTCATCAACTGTTGCGGCGCCTTGGGCGAGTAGAGCTTGCATTGTGCAACCGCTACCAGGGGATGCATCGCAGTACTGTTGCTTTTCTGGATGCTGCGCGCCTGGTTGTAATGTACCTTGGCTTCTTGCGGATCGATCAGCTTGTCGGCCAGTAGCCAGTTGAATATCTGCTGAAGATCGAGAGCCTTGGTGGTGGTTGCATGGGTCATGCTCACTCCAGTGCTTGTTTTAATCCATTGACCCAGGAGCGTGCCGGCAGCTTGGTGGTTTCCTTGATTTCCACGGCACGCTCGTAAAGGTTGGGGAAGTCCAGCCTGAACTTCTGCTTGAAGGCGATGGCGATCACATTACCATCGTGCACTTCAGGCAGGCACAGAACCTGTCCAAAGGCAGGACGCATTGCCCGCAGGTTCTTCGCATAACTGGGGTGGTCGCCGAACAGGTTGACCGTCATGATGCCGCCTTCCTTCAGGCAGGCTGCACAGGCCGCATAAAACTCCGGCGTATCGAGCACAGGGCCGCGCGCTGTCGCGTCGTAAAGATCGACCTGCAGCGCATCGATGGTGTCGTGATTGGCGGGATCATTGACGAAGTCATTGGCGTCCATCTCGATGACTGCCAGGCGATCATCGTTGTCGGGCAACTTGAACATGGCGCGGCAGATATTGATGACTGCCGGGTTCAGCTCCACTGCCGTGACCTGCGCTTCGGGGAAAGTACGGTAAGAGAACTTGGTCAGCGCGCCGGTGCCCAGGCCTAGTTGCACGATGTGTTGCGGCGCATCGTTGAATAGCATCCAGGCCATCATCTGCTGTGCATATTCCAGTTCAGGCCAGTCGGGTTTCCGGATGCGCATGGCGCCTTGCACCCATTCGGTACCGAAATGCAGATAGCGGACGCCATCCATTTCCGACAGGGTTACCGGTGCATATTTGGGAGGCCGCGGAGAACGCGGTTTGGATGCGTGCGCGGGGCGCGACGACTCATCCTTTTCTATGGATTTTCGTTTGATCAGCATGGCATGCCATTATCCGACGATGCTTCTCCACAAGGCAAGTTTTTGATCGAAGGAAAGCTGGGCATTGGCAGGAGATGAGGACGGAAGCACAACAGTTTCATACCCCAGGGCGGCGAACGCAGGTTCCAGCTTTCCCGAGGTCTTGCCATTGAAGCAAACGCGCTTCAGCCTGGGACAGGCTTGCCGGAGAAAGCTGAAGTCATTGGCCTGGGCATTGCGTATGGAGGAATCCAGGCTGCCCCGGCGATGGCAGCGCTCTATAACATCCCACAGGCCTATGTGCCGCTGTAGCAGACCTTCCAGGCGGGTCTGGTAAGGCAGTGATGCCAGGTCTTCGCCCAGCACGGCAGAAATCAGCCGCCAGAACTGGTTGCGCGGATGGGCGTAATACTGGGC
>JAEZLB010000260.1 GCA_023435945.1 Pseudomonadota bacterium
CTGGATGAGATAGCCGAGGCCGCGGGTCGAGGCGATGAACTCGCCGACCAGCGCCCCTATCAGCCCGAGCACGATGCTGACCTGCAATCCGGCGAAGATCGGGCCAACAGCGTTCGGCAGCCGCACCTCGGCCAGAATGCGCACGGGTGTGGCGTTGAAAGCCCGCATCATCTGAATAAGCGCGGGATCGACCGAGCGCATGCCGACGATGGTGTTGACGAAAACCGGGAAGAAGCAAATGAGCGCCACGAGCACGATTTTCGACTCGATGCCGAAGCCGAACCAGACGATCACCAGCGGCGCAATCGCTACTTTCGGCACCGATTGCAGGCCGATGACGAACGGAAACACGAACCGCTCGACCGTGCGCGATTCCGCGACGATGGCGCCGAGCAGGATGGCGACGCTGCATCCGACGGCGTAACCGCTCAGCATCGAGGTCAGCGTAAAGAAAAAATGCTTCCAGTAGTCGCCACCGACATAGCCGCGCCAGAGCGCGCCGCCGACATCGCGCAGATCCGGCAGAATATAGGTGGGTATTTCGAAGACAATGACGCTGAACTGCCACACCGCCAGCAAGACGGCGAAGGTCGTCAGCGGATAGACGATATCCTTGAGGCGCTCGTGGAACGGCATCAATGCGCCTCCTCACCCGAGGCCGCGTACAGCGCCCGGCGGAGCTGATCGCAATAGCCGACAAATTTGGGATCGACCATTGTCTCCAGCGTGCGCGGCCGGGGCAGATCGATGATGATGTCTTCCAGTACATGCGCCGGTCGGGCCGACAGCAGCACGACGCGATCCGACAGGAACACGGCTTCCTGGATGCCATGGGTGATGAACATCACTGTGCGGCCGGATCCCGACCAGAATTCGAGCAGCTCGAGCGCCTTGCGCTCGCGGCTCAGCGCGTCGAGCGCCGCGAAAGGCTCGTCCATCAGCAGCACTTCAGGTTCGTGCAGCAAGGCCCGGGCGATGCCGACGCGCTGCTGCATGCCGCCCGAAAGCTCGTGCGGATAGCTGTTCTCGAAACCGGACAGGCGGACGAGCTTGACGAGCTCCAGCGCCCGCTGGCGGCTCTCTTTCATGTCGAGCTTCTGCGTGCGCGCCGGCACGAGAATGTTGTCGAGCACGGTCCGCCACGGCAGCAGGGTGGCCTGCTGGAACACGACGCCGACGTCGCTGCGCGGCCCGGTAACGGGGACGCCGTCGACTTCGACGACGCCATCGGTGGCCGGCATGATGCCGGCCACTATCTTCAGAAGCGTCGACTTTCCGCAACCGGACGGACCCAGGATCGAGACAAAGCTGCCGCGATCGATCGCGATATTCAGCGAATCGACCGCGGTGAGAGACCCTTTGGCCGTGCGATAGACGACGCTCAGATTCGACGTCGCGATCGCCGGCTTGTTCGTCTGGTGCGTCACGTCTCTCATTTCAGCGCCTTGGCGACAGCGACGAGCTTGTCATAGTCGAACTTGCCGAATTCCGGCACGAACTCGTTGGTAAAGAGCTTGTCCAGCGGGATGTCCGTGCGCTTGATCGCTCCGCTTTCGGCCAGGATTTCGATGTTGGTCTGCCACGATGCCGGGATGAACTCGCCGTACTTGCGCGACTTCGGGTCGCCGGCCGGCAGCTTGTTGCGTAGATTATCCATCATGATGCTGGCTTCGCGGGCCAGAACCTTCGGATCGTCGCCGTCCTTCGGCTTGATCGTCGGATGCAGGCGCCAGGCCGAACGGACGCAGCCTTCCGGATTGATCTCGCACACCACCATGCCTTTGGTGTAGGCGCGAGCGAAGCGAACCATCAGATCCGGCTTTTCCTTGATGAGATCGACATGGGCCGCAAAGCTGTTGCCCGACAGCACCATGTACTTTTCAGGCAGCTTGATGCGGCGAATTTTGATCCCCGACGCGGCGATCTGCGAATGAACGACGTCGAACTGGTTGAGAGCGTCGACCTGCCCGGTCTTGAAGGCGTTGACGGCGGCCGGCCCCTGCCCGACGGCGACAAGTTCAACATCGGTGCCCGGCTTGAGCCCGACCTCGCGGAGCATCGAGCGCGTCACCGGCACGTTGCCGGTCGACAGCGTCACGACGCCGATCTTCTTGCCCTTGAGATCGGCGAGCGTCTTGATCGGGCTTTCGTCGAGAACGATGATTTCCCAGTTGTAGGCACGGGTCACGTTGTAGAAAAACTTGAGCGGCAGCGGATCCTTGCCGACGTCGTACGAAGAAATGAGGAAGTCGGGGATCGGATAGCCGACCATAATCGACTTGTTGGCCATCTGCGGCAGGATGACGCCCGTTCCCTCGAACTGGATCGTCTCGACCTCGATGCCTTCTTCCTTGAAGAAGCCCAGTTCCTGCGCGGCGTACATCGCCGAATTGACAAGCCCGACGCGCGAGGCCGTGCCGTAGACGACCTTGTCGAGAGCGAAGGCCGGAGCGGCGATCGCGCCTGCAAGAACAGCCGATAGCGCGGCGCCCGCCGCAAGCGTTTTGACGAAGCGACTTGTAATCATACCTTAATCTCCAGTGCGAGTGGCGAAATCTGGTCTGCGGAGCGTTTCGCCCAATCCCGGTTGGGCGTGTCGGCGAGCGCCCGCATCTGACCTCGAGTCAGGGCGCGGGACACGGCCGGAACATCGATCGTGGTGACGGCGCCGTCTTCGAC
>JAEZLB010000258.1 GCA_023435945.1 Pseudomonadota bacterium
GCGAGGTCTGGAAAGCGGAGGATTCTTCGATCGGGTAGATGTCAACCTCGTCATTCTCCTGCAACAATCGATTGAATCCGGATTCTGCGCCGTTGACGATAATACGTCCCACCTCGGTATGCGGCACGCCTAGTGCCTCGATCATATGCTTGGTAGTGGCTGCTTGCGCATATCCGCATGAAAATTTTCTCTCCCGCCGGTCAGAGGGCAGAAAATAATTCAGTTCCCGATGAAAGCGAAACGAGGCGGAAGACATGACCATTGTAAGGGAGTAGAAAAACATGAGCGCAATGGGTAGTGACCTCGTTCCACTGCAGCACCGGTTCTGCAGGATCCAGAAAAAGGTGCGTTCAGAACCTCCATTTTTTCCAGCCCTCTCACCTTCCCATGATGGCCTTGAAAGGTGGCGAGATAAAAGAGAACGATGCCGATCAATCCCGTCGCACGATGCTCAGCGGTATGGCAGGGCATGTCGCTCGTCGTCCGGTTGCGTGGAACCAAGCGCCGAGCGTGCTCCTTGCTCCATTTTTAAGTTGCTTATAGAGGGATCGGGAAACATCGGATAAGCCTCCCATCCTCTGCAGGACATTAATTCAGCCCTGAAGCGTGCTTTTCGCGCTAATGGTGATGAATCCGCGTAGTAGGGCTTTTGCCGGTAACCTTTTCAAGGGGCGGCATTGAAGAGGAAATTCTTTTCAGTGCCGGATCGGTATGAATATCATGTCTTGTTGCCAAGTCACCCAGTGAAACGATACCGCATAAATCCATGTTGCGGGTTATGACGGGGATTCTCCTGATTTGCTGTTCACCCATCTGCTGCAGTACTTCGCCGACTGACTGGTCTTCAAAACACCACATTATTTCGTCAGTCATTATTTCCGACACTTTTACCTCGTCCGGTGACTTCCCATCGGCAAGCGCGCGAACAACAATATCGCGGTCTGTAATCATGCCCAATAATTTTTTGCCATTGCAGATGGGAATGGCGCCGATATCTTCGTCCCGCATTAACCGGGCCGCTTGCCGCAGGTCACTGTCTGGCGATAATACTGTGACATTAGGGGTCATGATTTCCGAGATGGTTTGCATGATGAACTCCTGCTTGAATGAGTTGAACGTCCCGCGCACCGTGAGTCAAATAAGCAAAATGACTTCTTCGACCATTGTTCGTTCCCTATTACAGCTATGCCGCCGACCTCAGGCATCCTCAGACGGCACTGCTTCGGGAGGGGATGAGCTCCACTTTTAGCCAGCCCGGCTGCCGCGTATCGAAGGCCTTATAAGCATCAATCGCCGATTCAAAGGTTTCCACTTGGGTGACCAGCAGAGTCGGGTCAAAGGCCTTTGCCTGTACCAGTTCAATCAGTTTGGGGATGTATTTGCGGTGATTGCAGTTCCCCATCTTGATGGTGAGATTCTTGTTCATCGCCACGCCAATAGGGAAGGTCAAATCATTGGGTGGATAAACGCCGATGATGGCGAGCGTGCCGGCTTTAGCCAAGGCTTGAATCGCCCATTGCTGTGCCTGTGAAGGCGCATCGCCCGGATGCCAGTTGTGTCCCTGCGGGTGCTGATGCGGTGCAATCTGCTTTACTTCCTCTTGAAAAGCCTGCTGCTGTTCCTTGGCTTGCCGGGCTGCCGGACCGTGATGGGGACACTCTGCATCGACACCGACAGCATCGATGGCCCGGTCCACGCCTATGTCGCCAGTCAATGCCTTGATGGTCTGTACCGGATCTTCTTCATCATAATTAACGATTTCAGCGCCTTGCTGACGGGCCATTTCCAGCCGGTCAGAGAGATGATCGATAGCGATCACACGGCCCGCACCCATGAGCTTGGCCGAGGCGATGGCAAACTGTCCCACCGGGCCGCAACCGAATACTGCCACGGTATGGCCAGGCCTGATATCGGCGAGATCGGCGCCAAAATAACCGGTAGGAAAAATATCCGACATCAGAATCGCTTGCTCATCCGATACCCCCTCAGGCAGCTTAACTAGGTTTACGTGAGCAAACGGGATGCGAGCCTTTTCCGCCTGCAATCCGTTAAAACCGCCCGCCGCCTGGGGACCACCATAAAATGCGGTGCCAGCTGCAGCGCCATTCGGATTCGCATTATCGCACTGCGCATAATAACCTTCGCGGCAATAGGAGCAGTACCCGCAAGCAATGGTGGAGGGGATCACGACTCGATCACCGATAGCCAGGTTGCGCACACCTTCGCCAATCTGCTCGACGATACCCACTCCCTCATGGCCTAGTATGGTTCCTTCTTTCATGCCGGGAACCGTGCCTCGGATAAAGTGTAGATCGGTGCCGCAAATGGCGCTGACGGTTAGCCGGACAATGGCATCGGTGGGCTGTTCAAGGCGAGGTTCGGGGACGTCTTCCAGCCGGATGTCGCCGATGTCGTGAAAGATCACTGCTTTCATGGAGTGCTCCTTGTCGGGTTTCAGTAAGAGGGCGCAAATAAGCAAATTAAATGCCTCTGGCCCAGGCATGGTCTTCTGGTCGATGAACAGCTCCCTTACTTAAAGGTCCATCATCATGAACTGGAGCATGAAAAGTTTTCCCAGGCGCAGGGTAGTGGCGGTGTGTGCAGTCGCGTCCGTAGCCAACTCTTGTGAGTTGACCAGACAAAGAGCCGATTGTCATCCCCATGAACCGGCTTTCTATAACCTGAGTAACTAGGATCATTAAGGACGCGGAAGGGTCGATTTATTCCAACCCATGTCGGAAACGCGTAGCACGCCGATTATCGGGTACCCGCTGCGAGAAGCATCTGTATCAATGCGTAGTTAATTGAGCTCCTGAATGCCGCCACCATTGATAGTAAGAACCTGCCCGCTGATCCATGATGAAGCAGGACTACAGAGAAACAGTGCTGCCAGTCCGATGTCTTCTGGATCACCAAGGCGATTTAAAGGGGTATTCTTCAGCATTGATTTTTCTATTTCCGGCGTCAGAACCGTGGCAAGTGCGCCAGTCCTGATCGCCCCCGGGGCAATGGCATTCACGCGAATTTTCCTGGGGCCAAGATCGAAGGAAGCATTGCGTGTTAAATGATTGACTGCCGCTTTGGAAGAAGCATACGAAGTCATCCGGATATTTTTGTTCTCGCCCGACATGGAGCTGATATTAAGAATGGCTCCCCCTCCAGCGGTAGCTATGTACGGCGTACACAACTGCATCATCCTGAATAAGGCAAAGACATTTAGTTGGTAGGCCCACTCAAATTCGCTCATAGGCATCTCGAAATCTTTGGGGCCACCACCGCCTGCATTGTTGACCAATACAGTAATTTTGCCGAATTTTTCAAGAGCCGTTCTGACCAGTGCCTCGCGATCTTTTTCCTCGGTGACGTTGCAGTACACAGCAAGGGCCTTTCCGCCAGCTTCGCAAATAGATTGCGCCGTGGCCTCAGCTTTACCCAAATCCAGGTCGCTTATCACCACTGCAGCACCGGCATCAGCAAAGACTTCCGCTATACCACGACCTACTCCAGCAGCGGCACCGGTAATAATGGCGACCTGATCGTCCAAGCGGAATTTATCGATAGCAGACATTGCATTTTCTCCTTGGCAAAGTCGAAGTCAGGAAAGGGAGGATTTATCGCATTTTTGTAATGAGAAAAAGAAGTAGGACAATTTTTGCAGAATAAAACACCGGTCATCGATACAGCGCTATTCAAGAGACAGACGTTAAATCTTCTTTTGTCAAAATATCCCCTGACACAAGACAAGTCAAAAAATATAGTGCTGCCAAAAGGTGGAATTAACTGATTTGCACGGATGTAAATTTCGCTGTTTATTTGCTCTGCCTGCATTCCGCAGTAAGCCATCATGAATACCAAATTGGGTGGTGACTATGTCAATTTCGTGAATGGGCAGAGGGGAAACTTCGCCATGCGTACTGGCATATCCAGAAACTCTTGAAGAAAACACGGGAAATCTGTGAATAGAACTAGGGTTACGGCGGAAGTTCTAACTTGCTCTCAATGCCTGTTCGAGCAGTAAGAGTGCCCGTTCCCGATGTTCAGAAGAGCGTGATAGAGGTCGGACCTCCTGGTAAAGGAATGGCTTAACGGCTGATATCGAAAGACCTAGATCCCGATTTCATAACCACCATGATTTCATCGACGCGTCCCTCATATACCGACAACACCATGCTTGCCATGGTGCTGGAACAAGTGGGCCAGCCATTGCGCGAAAGGGAACTTCCAATTCCCACCCCTGGCAAACAGGAAGTCCTGATACGCGTGTCCGCATGCGGTGTTTGCCGTACCGATCTGCATATCGTGGATGGTGAATTGCCACCCCATAAAATGCCGTTGATACCGGGGCACCAGATCGTAGGCACGGTGGTAGGAAAAGGGCCGGGGGTGACTGAGGTAGCGCAGGGAGAACGGG
>JAEZLB010000264.1 GCA_023435945.1 Pseudomonadota bacterium
CGTCTACGCCTTTCACACCCGCTTCAGTCAGGGTCGGCACATCAGGCAATAGGGGAGAACGCTTTTCACCGGTGATCGCCAGTGCTTTCAGTTTTCCAGCCTTGATATGCTGGACAACAGCGTTCAAATTCTGGAACGACACATCCGCGTGGCCACCTAACAGGTCGTTAATGGCCGGTGCACCACCCTTGTAAGGTACGTGCAGGCCGGATGTGCCGGTTTGTTGCCAGAATAAAGCAGTAGTCAGGTGATCGGAGCTACCTGCGCCGGAACTGGCGAAAGAAACCTTATCCGGATTCTTTTTCAGGTGAGCGATCAATTCTTGAACATTGTTGGCCTGGATAGCCGAGCTCGTCACCAGCACATTCGGTGCGCGCACAGCAACAGTCAACAGGTCGAAATCCTTGGTCGGATCATATTGCAGACGCTTCTGCAGGAAAGGATTGACGGCATAAACGCCGATCGACGCTACCAGGAAGGTGTAACCATCTGCCGGAGCACGTTTGACCATGGCTGCGCCGATGGCACCGGTAGCGCCCGGACGGTTGTCAATGATCAGCGGCTGGCCCAGGCTAGCCTGGAAACCGGGTGCGATGGCACGGGCGATCGAGTCAGTGGATCCGCCAGCCGGGAACGGTACGATGGCCGTGACAGGCTTATCCGGGTAACCGGCTGCTAGGGCCTGAACCGACATCGTTAGTCCCAGCACCATGGCGGGAAGCGTTTTTAACAGTTTCATTGTATGTCTCCTGATCCTAAGGGATTCCAAAAGTAAAGTTGAAAAGCAGAAATCAGATATGCAAGGCAGTCATGGTAGCGCTACCATGGCGCGATGATAGCGCTACCATTTTTGGCTGTCAAACCAAGAACATTCAATCAAAGCGGGAAATTCAGGTGGTGGAGCGTTCGACGATGGAAAAGCCTATATCCTGGATCGATTGATCCGGCTTCCTGCCTTCTGTTCGTCCGATGATCAGGCTGGCGGCGATTTCACCAATCTTGCGGCCATTAATCTTGACCGTGGTGAGCGCAGGATTAAGGTCCTTACTGAAATCCAGGTCGCCCAGGCCGATGACCGCCAATTGCTGGGGAATGGTGATATCTCTGACCTGGGCTTCCGTAATCACGCCCCATGCCAACAGATCCGAGCTGCAAAACACGGCATCCAGGTCCGGATGGTTTTCCAGCAATTGGCCCAATCCTTTCCGGCCGCCATGCACATTGGTCGGCGTAGGCACATGTAATACCGGAATGGAATCTTTCGTCAGGCCAAGTTCACCAGCGCGCTGAAGAAAGGCGCGGTTGCGGCGTTCTGCACGCTCATCGCTGCCGCTGATAATGCCTACATGACGACGGCCCCGGTCAAACAGATACTGTGCGACCGTCATACCGATCTGCTCATGCGAAAAGCCTACCAGCATGTCGATCGGCGATTCCGTCAAATCCCAGGTTTCCACCAATGGAATGCCACTGTTGATCAGTCGCCGCCTGCCTTCCGGCGAATGCATGATGCCGGTGAGCACGATCCCGTCCGGCCGGCGCGCAATGATCGCATCCAGCAGCGCATCTTCGCGCGAGTTCTGATAACCGCTCTGGCCCAGCATCAACTGAAACCCGGCTGCCGCCAGCGACTCCGTCAGCGATTGCACCATTTCCAGAAACCCGGGCCCGACGATGGTCGGCACTACGGCGGCAACCACCCTGCTCTTGCGCGAGGCCAGACCACCCGCCAGCAGATTCGGCACATAGCCGGTCTTCTCTATGGCTTCGCGCACACGCTGCAGCGCCTCGGGCGACACCCGATTCGGCGTATTAATCGCGCGCGATGCGGTAATCGGCGAGACACCGGCCAGCAGCGCCACGTCACGCAAGGTCACACTGCCGGTGCCGCGGCGGCTGCGCTTGCTCTGTTGGAAAGGGAGAGAGGAGTCGAGGTCGTTGTTTCTGTTTTTCATGTCTACATCACGACGTTAAATGACAGCGCTACCCTCATATGCGCGGGTCTCACGCAGGAGGCGCTGCAGGCCAACACTACCGGTTTTTTCCCGTGACGTAAACGTGGGAGCCGAACATGGCGGTACAGGAACAACCCCGCGGGCCAACCCTATCCGACCCGCAATGGCTCCGGGAAAGCGGCAGGAACCCGGAATAGGCGGTCAGGTCCTGAACTGGTAAGCCAGCGCGATCTTCGCAAATTCTGTCAGGATCGCACGGTTTCCGCCGTTGAACGTGCTGAAGCTATGGCTGGTGCGTATGACCAGGCGTGGCGGGAAAATGGCGCTGGCATAAGGAATGCCGATAAACTTGGCGCCCCGGATATCCTTCCAGGCCACATGGCGCCGGTATATCCAGGTCTGGGTGATGCCGGTTTCATCAATGGTGATGGTCGAACGCATGAACCAGTAATAGCTCAGCACCAGTAGCAGCGCCGCGCACAGCAGCAGCATTTTGACTCCGAACCCGTACTGCATCAGCGGAAACCGCAACGCAACACTGACGCCGTACACCATCAGCCCGCCGCAGAATACGGTGGCCAGCAGTTTGAACCACGGACTATAAGCGGGACCGGTGATGGTCTGCGCAGGCTGATAAGTAGGAGTTTTCATGGGTACAAAAATGGGGCTTCAGGAAGTCATGCGGCCCTCATTGTATTCGCTGTGCTCAACGCTTGCTGCGTCCCGCCAGCAGCAAGACGCCGCCCATGACTATCGCTGCCACACCCGCCCATTCGGGGATGTCCACCTGCTTTCTTTCCTTCACAGCGAATTCCAGCGGCCCCAGCTTCACTTCCTCGCGTTCCTTGGTATAACTGAAACCGCCATAAGCCAATCCGAGCGCCCCGGCGACGATCAGCAGCAATCCGATAATTTTCGTCACACTCATGTTTTCTCCTGGTTGCAAAACAGGATGCGATTGTCGCTGCTCGTACCCTTGGCGACTGTAAGGGATTGTTACCTTCGCTTGCATCAGGCAGCGAAGACAAGTGTCGGCCGTGCTTATTCCATGCCGAAACGCTTGAGCACTTCAGCCTCGGTCAGCACCGGGGTGTTGTTGGCGAAGGCATAGTAATCGGGCTTGCTATCGATGTAGATCTGCTCGTGCAGCGCCAATTGCTCCTGCTTCTCGAACAGGCCGGCAGGAATCGCATAGGAGTCGGCTGACTTGAAACGATAAAACAGATGCGTACCGCACTGCTTGCAGAATCCCCGCTCGGCCCATTCAGACGAATCATACACACCTACCTGCTCCTTGCCCGTGAACTGCACATCGCTGCCGCAGTGAATTGCCAGCAGCGGCCCGCCGCTCCAGCGGCGGCACATGCTGCAATGACAGGCTTCCACGTGCGTGTTCGGGCTTGCGCTGACCGTCACCGCGCCGCACAGGCACTTGCCTTGCATTTTTTGGGTAGTCATTTTGCTGTTCTCCTTACTGATTCAATTCATGTTTTCAGTGACATGTCTGTGCCGTTCAGGAAATCGCTTGGCCGTGCAGATACGCAGCACAGCAAGAGGGCAACTAAGACTGCAAGCGCTTTGCGGCAATGGCATTGCCGGCACGGCTGACCGGGGCGCGGCCGAGGAATCCGGAAATGAATTGCCCTGCCTCGACCACCGCATCCAGATCCACATCGGTTTCTATGCCCAGGCCATTGAGCATGTATAGGACATCTTCCGTCGACACATTGCCGGTTGCGCCCTTGGCATAGGGACAGCCACCCAGTCCGGCCACCGACGAATGGAAAATCGTGATGCCCATTTCCAGGCTGGCGTAGATATTCGCCAGCGCCTGCCCATAGGTATCGTGGAAATGACCGGATAACCCTTCTATCGGAAACACTTTCGCCGACTGCTCGATCGCCGCCTGTACCTGGCGCGGTGTGCCCACGCCTATGGTGTCGGCGATATCGATTTCGTCGCAGCCCAGGTCGCGCAAGCGAGCGACCACTCCGGCGGTAGCCTGCGGCGTGATCTCGCCCTGATACGGACAACCGAGCGCACAACTGACCGCGCCACGCAGCCGCAGACCGTTGTCCTTGGCAGACTGCGCAACTTCTCGGAAACGCGCTATCGATTCGGCGATCGAGCAGTTGATGTTCTTTTGCGAAAACGCTTCGGAAGCCGCGCCGAAGATCACGATCTCATTCACGCCAGCGGCCAGCGCCGCCTCGAAACCCTTCATGTTGGGCACCAGCGCGGAATACATCACACCTTCCTTGCGCGTTATGCCCGCCATGACCTCAGCCGAGGTAGCCATCTGCGGCACCCATTTCGGCGACACGAACGATGCAGCCTCGATATTCGGAAAACCCGCCTGCGTGAGCCGATCTATCAGCGCTATCTTGACCGCGGCCGGTATGGTCTGCGGCTCGTTCTGCAAGCCGTCGCGTGGACCGACTTCGATCAGCTTAACCCGGCGTGGCAAGTTCGCCATCTCAGTAACCCCGGTCCAGGTCCACGATGCCGGTGACTGGCTCACCGCGCTCCATAGCCTGAATCTTTTCCGCGAACTGGCGTATGGTTTCGCTGCGCATGGTGAGCGCAGCGATGTGCGGCGTCTTGGTGATACGCGGATGTCCCCACAAGCGATCGCGATTCGGAGGCGGCTCCTGCTGGAATACATCCAGCGTTGCTGCCGTGATCTGGCGTGTTTCCATCAGGTGCAGCAGGTCTTCTTCCACCAGATGCTGGCCGCGTGCGATATTGATCAGGTACGCGCCCTTCTGCAGCTTGCCCAGGGTGTTCTCATTGAGTATGCCGGTGGTTTCCGCCGTCAGCGGCAGTACGCAGATCAGGACACGCGAGCTGCGCAGGAATTCATCCAGCCCCAGCTCGCCGCTGAAACAGTTCACGCCCGGCACTTCCTTGGGCGTGCGGCTCCAGCCATTCAAAGGAAACTCGAAATGCTGCAAGGCCTTGGCAATACGCTGGCCCAGCACACCCATGCCGAGTATGCCGACCGGAAAATCTTCACGACGGTAGGGTTTCAGTTCATTCCAGATGCCGGCGCGCGCCTGCGTTTCGTATTCATCGAAACGACGGAAATATCGCAATACCGCGTGCGTCGCATATTCCGCCATCTGTATGCCCATGCCGGCATCATTCACACGGATCAATGGCACCCCCGGCGGCAAAGCATCACGGTAACGCAGGATCGCATCGACACCGGCGCCGAGATTGAAGATCGCCTTGATATCGGTGCGATGCGCGAGCATCTCCTTGGGCGGCACCCAGACCATGGCATAGTCAGCCGGGCCGTTATCACCCGGCTGCCACACGCGCATCTGCGCACCGGGCAGCGCTGCTTCCAGCTCGGCCTTCCAGGCCGCTGCGTCTTCGTCGGGAGAGTGAAACAGGATATGCATGCGACTTGCCTCAGATACGTGGCGTCACGTCGCAGCGCACATCCACGCCCTTGTTGCTGGTCTTGATGCCCAGCTTGTCCAGCAGCGCACGGTCTGCATCGGCCTCCGGGTTGCCGGTAGTCAGCAGCTTGTCGCCGTAGAAAATCGAGTTTGCACCGGCTGCAAAACAAAGCGTTTGAATCGCTTCGCCCATTTCACGACGGCCGGCCGACAGGCGCACGCGTGCTTTCGGCATCGTGATACGAGCGACGGCAATGGTACGCACGAATTCCAGCGGATCGAGTTTGTCGGTGCCATACAGAGGAGTCCCTTCCACCTGTACCAGGTGGTTGATGGGCACGGACTCCGGATACGGCTCCATGTTCGCCAGTTGGGCAATCAATCCTGCTCGCTGCATACGCGATTCACCCATGCCGACGATGCCGCCGCTGCACACCTTGATGCCCGCGCTGCGCACGTGCCCGAGCGTGTCGAGGCGATTATCGTAATCGCGGGTGGTGATGATGTTGTCGTAGTACTCGGGTGCCGTATCGAGATTGTGGTTGTAGTAATCCAGTCCTGCATCCTTCAGGCGTTGCGCCTGTTCCTCGCGCAGCATGCCCAGCGTCGCACAGGCTTCCAGCCCCAGCTCCTTCACGCCGCGCACCATGGCTTCCACGTACTCGAGGTCGCGGTCCTTGGGTTCACGCCAGGCCGCGCCCATGCAGAAGCGCGTGGCACCCTGCTCCTTGGCGGCACGCGCAGCTTCCAGCACTTCATCCAGAGGCAGGATCTTCTGTGCTTTCACGCCCGTGTCGTAACGGGCCGCCTGCGGGCAGTAACCGCAGTCTTCGGGGCAGCCGCCGGTCTTGATCGATAGCAGGGTGGCCAGCTCGACTTCATTCGGGTCGAAATTTTCGCGATGCACCTGCTGCGCACGGAACAGCAAATCGTTAAACGGCAATTCGAACAGCGCAAGCACATCTCCCACCGGCCAGCGCTCGTTCAGCGATGCGTTGACGGCCGATTTATCGGCAGCAGGATGGAAGGTAACGGGGTGCAGCGACATAAAAAATCCTCACTCAATCAAGACAAATCTCAGATGACATTCAGGGTGAAACAGGGTGAGCGCCGGGCCAGCCCGGCAGGCTCGTGAAATCCAGGTAGGTTTCCGCCGTCACGGCGGACGCCACGCTCAGCCAAGGTATGGCCCCCAGTGGCGGCACCGGCAAACGCGCCACCAGCGTTTCAAAATTCTCTTTCGCAAAAGCCATATCCGGATCGACCGCATTGGCCACCCAGCCTACCAGCTTCAGACCGCGCGCGGCAATCGCCTCGGCCGTCAGCAGCGCATGATTCAGGCAACCGAGGCGCAAGCCGACCACCATGATGACCGGCAGATTCAGCCGTTGCGCCAGGTCAGCCGTATCCTCATGGGGGTTCAGGGGCACCCGGAATCCGCCTACGCCTTCCACCACCACCGCATCGGCCTGATCCACCACCTGCCGGTAGCAGTCGAGGATATGGCCGATGTCGATTTCCACGTTCTCCAGTGCCGCCGCCACATGCGGCGACGCCGGTTCACACAGCAGATAAGGCGTGGTCAGCGCGGTTGGCAAGGATTGCTGCGTTTCGGCAACCAGCGCATCCACATCGTCATTGTGCCCGCTACCGTCGCGCATGACAGCCCCCGCCGCCACCGGTTTCATGCCGATGGCCTTGACGCCACTGCGCGCGAGCTGACGCAGCATGATAC
>JAEZLB010000302.1 GCA_023435945.1 Pseudomonadota bacterium
ACACTGCCCAGGCTCCGGATTGAATGGCTGATCGACTATCCAGTCGGTATCGTGCGCAGTTTCGCGCTCGGGATGCATCTCGGGATCTGCCAACCCCAGCTCGGCGAGCAACCCATTCAGGATCGACATCAAGCACTCTCCTTGAGCATCCGGTCAACTAGGCGTGGCCGGCGCCTGAACCTGGATTTCCCGCTGTAATTCCTCATACCGCTGCGCCCTTGCTCCACCGAGTTGAATAGCGCGGGCAATGGCGCTGGACGCTTCTTCCATCCTGCCCTTCTCGAACAAGACCTGCGCAAAATTATTCCAGCCGTCGGCAAAATCCGGATGCAAGGCCACCAAGGTCTGATAGGCCTCCAGTGCATTATCCAGCCGGCCTTCTGCATAAGCGGTATTGCCCACTCCCAGCCAGGCCAGACGATTGGATGGCCATGCATGCAGCGCGGTACGATACGCGGTATATGCCGCTTGCGGATGCGTGCGCTCGAGGGCAGCGGCGGCCGCGACAAATCGATCAGGCTGCACCGTCACGGGAAGCTGATCCGGTTGCAGCGCCAGCATGCCCCAGTAACCGGAACGTGCCCAGGTGTGCTCGAAAGTGAACAGGGACATTTCCATTCGCTCTATACGGCCGGAATGCAGCAGTATCGTATTGCGGGAACGGTCGTAGCCAATAGCGACTGCATAATGCCACTTGGGAAGGGATTGCAGTCCGAGGTTTTGCAGCACGATGACGGGATTGCCGGCCGCAATTTCGCGCAGCAGGCCTTCCATGTCGGGCTGAATCTGATAAGCGAGTAAACCGTAACGTCGGCTTGTTGCCAGCATTTCCTGCTGAAGGGAACCCTGGCGAGCCGGCAGATAAACATGCTCCACCAGTTCTTCAGGCGTGAGCGCAACCCCGGCGGCGCCTGCTGCCATCGCAAGTGCCGCCGGACCGCACTGGTACTCTTCCTGCGGATAAAAAGGAATATCCGGAATGCTGGCCTGCATGGGCAGACCAGCCGGAGCGCGTTGCTGCAATGAGGCTACTTGTGGCGAGGCACAGGCGCCGAGCAACCCAATGCAGCAAGCGAACAGGAACAGACGCCAGAAAGTCATAACGCGACTTAGCGAACCGAACGAGTGAACGGATAGACCTTGGTCAGGCCCAGGAAGTCGGTAACCAGCAGCAGCACCGCAATACCGGCGATGATACCCAGCGCATCACCACCCGCAGGAGCCTGGTCGATACGTCCGGCCAGTTGCGTCACCTCCTCGTCCGTCAGCATCTTCACGCGGTCCATTGCAGCTGCACTGCTGATACCATGCGCTTCCAGTTCCTGGCGTACATCTTCACGTGCCAGGTATGCCTCGACCTTTGCACGCTCTTCGGAGGCCGACGTAATTTCCTGGGTGGAGATAATGCCAGCCTGTGCATGCAAGGGTAGTCCTAGTGCCGTCATACAGACAACCATCACTGATGCGATTCCACGTTTGAACATATTCATTACTTCCTCCGACAGTGTAATTAAGATTTAACAAGCGGCAAAAGCGCGCTTCCGGCAGGGCTCCGTAAAAAAGCCTGTAACAAGAAGCATGTCCTATGCCAGACGTACTTCTCCTTCCTTGCTGTACTTCCTGATTCAATTAACTGAGTGAGTATGGCCATCTATACCGCGCTGTGCTCACGGCCACGGAGCGGGATTCATCTGAACATATTGCCGATGGTCGCCCTTGCGCATGGAAGGGGTTTCGGTTTGGGCCTCGCTCAAACGGCTCCCCAGAATCAAGCCGATTTCCTTGCGGGACTCGGCAAAGTCGGAAGACATCAACGGCGCATCCTTATTCGGCCAGTTCTCTATCGCCCACCTGGCAAAGGCTTCAAACCTCGCCGCCACTTCATCTGCATAACGATCACATTGCTCTTTCGTTGCCATATTTTCTCTCCAAAGAATAATGAGCTTGCCCGGTGGACAGATTGTTACCGTTGTCACACAAACGGCTGCTTCAGCCGAACCTGGCATTTCTCTGCTAAGTAGACCAGCTCTTTATTGCTTGGTTTTCCTATGAAGAGAATAAACAGGATGACCTTCCCTTTCTTTGAGACGAGGCAGGGGTTAGTCGCATTTCTTTACTACGAAGCCCTGCACGGCAGTCGATTTTTACGAAATGCACTATTCAGCGATAACCGGAAATGCCGGGTCTGCTTGAACCCGCCTGCAGCAACGGATAAAGCATCGCCCTTATGGCATACTTGCGCCCTCCTTCTTTCGATTCCGTATCGTTGTGACCGATCTAATCCCCCATGAACATGCCATTTCCCCCTGCATAGTGGCCGCACCGGATTTCACTAGCGATGAAGTCGTCATCCATGCTGCGTCACTGTTGAAAGAACATGAGCACGAACTGACCGAGTCGATACTGGCTTACGCGCACCAGCATGCGATTGAGCTGTTGCCGGCATCGCATGTGGAAGTTTTACCCGAGCAGGGCCGGCTCGGCCGCGTCAATGGAAAAATCTGCGTACTGGGCAAACAGGAACTGCTGATGAAGGCAGGCATTGATATCTCGTTTCTGGCGCATGAAACCGAAATACTGCGCGAAAGACAAATGAAACCGTACCTGCTTAGCATAGGCGATCATCTTGCCGGTCTGATTGCTGTCCCTAACCGGTAATGGCAAGTCGGATGTTGCCTGGTGCGAATGAAGAATGCGCCGAGCGAATGGAAAATTTACCTTCTTTGCGATTGTTTTACGCCCTGTGGCCTGACACCGTCACACGTACGGCCCTGCAGCATTTACAGGACACCTTGCCCCTGACGGGGCGGCGCGTTCCTCCCGAGAACCTGCATGTCACACTGGCCTTTCTGGGAGAACGACCCCAGACGCAGTTACCCATACTGGAAAACCTCCTGCAAAATCTGCCCTGCCCGGCAATGCAACTGGAAATGAACCGGCTAGGTTATTTCAAGAAAAGCCGCATCGCCTGGGTGGGCATGCAAACCGTTCCCGAGGCACTGACAGGCCTGCACGGCGAACTGTTACGTGCGCTGCATCAGGGGGGCATAGACTATGCAGCACCGGAAAAATTCGTGCCGCATGTGACGCTGGCGCGCAGTGCAAATCCGCTGCCCGACATGGCGTTTGAACCGATCTGCTGGGAAGTCATGCAACCGGTGCTGGTACGCTCCATCCTCGTACCTGGCGGCAGCCGCTATGAAGTCATTGCATCGCGCTCAGAACGCGAATGAAACACTGCCGCCGCTCCCTGTGAAACCGAGGGCATATTTGCCTGAATTGCCTGAGCCCTTAGCCTACGCTAACCTGGCCTTCGGGATAACGGATACGGTCGCCACGGCGATGCGCGATCATGAATACCAGGGTCAAGGGCCCTACCCGCCCTATCAGCATCAGGGTTGCCAGTATCAGCAAGCCCATGTCCGACAGGCCGCTGGTCACTCCTCGCGACAACCCGACGGTCGCCGCTGCCGACACCGCTTCGAATGCAAGATCGAGGAAGTCGTAATGCGGTTCGGATAGCACAAGCAGGAAGGTGCCGGTCATGACAATGATCAGATAAACCACGGTCACCGCCAGCGACTTGGTCACGACGAAGGAGCCGATGCTGCGGCCGAAAATGACCGGGCGCTCCTGCCGCCAGAAGAAGGTGCGTGTCGCCAGCAGCAAGATAATAAAAGTGCTGAGCTTGATGCCGCCGCTGGTAGAACCGCTCCCACCGCCGATAAACATTAGCCCCATGATGAAGAAGGCACTAGCCGGCAGCAGGCCGGCGGTATCGGTCGTATTAAAGCCGGCGCTGCGAGGTGTCACGGCCTGAAACCAGGCGCCCCATAACTTGCTGCCCAGGTCAGGCAAACCGCCCAGAGTCGCAGGGTTGCCATATTCCAGTGCCAGCAGCACCAGCATGGCAACCAGGTTGATAACGACAGTGCCCACCAGCATCAGCTTGGTGTGCAGCGCATATTCGCGGAAGTGGCGCTTGGCCATCATGTCGGCGATCACGATGAAACCGATGCCGCCGGAAATAAACAACAGCGAGATCACGCTGTTAATAAGAGGACTGCCCACATACGCCGCCAGGTTATTCGGATTCAAACCGAAGCCTGCATTATTAAAGGCCGCCACCGAATGGAAGAAACTGTAGTACCAGCCCCGCTCCCAGCCGAGTTCCGGCACCCAGTGCAACGCCAGCAGAGCCGTTCCCATTAATTCCGCGCCGAAAGTAAATCCAAACAATAAACGCAGGAGACGGCGCATGTCGCCCTGGCTGGTTTGACTGAGCGCATCGCCTACTGCGATGCGGTTGCCCAGACTCAGCGTTCCGCTGGTCAGATGCACCAGGAATATGCCAAAGGTCATCAGACCCAGCCCGCCCAGCTGAATCAGCAGCAAAAGCACCATCTGGCCGAATACCGTGAAATGGCTTCCCGTATCTACCACTGCCAACCCGGTAATGGTGGAGGCTGATACCGAAGTGAATAACGCCTGCGTCCAGCTCAGAGGCTGAGTGGTAGCGGCAGGCAGCTTCAATAGGAGGGTACCGAACAGCGACAGCATGATGTAAGACAGCAACAGCAATTGCGGAGGCGTCAGTGCCCGCAGCTGCTTTTTTGCCTGCTCCAGCGTCTCGAAGGTGGGACTGTCCTGCATTACAGGTACTTGGAAATTTTCCGCAGATTGGCCAGTGTGCCCAGCAGCATGATTAGGTCGCCCACTTCAAAGCGGTAGGACTCATCCGGCGGCGCCATGACTGTTTCGCCATGCTTGATCAGCAGGCATTTCAAACCATGTTCCGGCAGTGGCAGCGCTTCCAGAGTCTTGCCTGACAGGCGCTCGGAGGCCCGCACCTCCACGTTGAAGTAATCGTCGCCAAGGCTCATATAATCTTCAACCTCGGGATAAAGCAGCGTACGCGCGACCCGCAGCCCCATTTCATGCTCGGGATGCACGATGTGATCGGCACCGAGCTTTTGCAGGATCTGATGCTGCTTGAACGTTCTGGCCTTAACCCATACCTTGGGCTTGGGCATGCTCTTCGCCAGCAACGTGGCCAGCACATTAGCCTCGATATCTTCACCGATCGCCACCACAACGACATCGCTTTCACCCACGCCTAGTTCCTGTAACACGCGTTCATCGCGTGCATCGGCCACTACGG
>JAEZLB010000309.1 GCA_023435945.1 Pseudomonadota bacterium
CCTGCCCACCGGCTACATGGCAGCAGAAGCCTGTGACATCCAGCCCGGCGATATGGTGGCGGTCTGGGGTTGCGGGCCGGTGGGACAGTTTGCGATACAAAGCGCCTTCATGCTGGGTGCAGAGCGAGTGATCGCGATTGACCGTTTTACCGAACGCCTGCGCATGGCACGCGACATCTCCCATGCGGAGGTGCTGAACTACGAAGAAGTGAATGTGCTGGAGGCCCTGAAGGAAATGACGGGCGGACGCGGCCCCGATGCCTGCATTGATGCGGTCGGCATGGAAGCCCATGGGCTGGGTTTCATTGGCTTGTACGACAAGATGAAGCAGCTGATGCGCCAGCAGACCGAGCGGCCGATTGCCTTGCGCGAAGCGCTGATGGCTTGCCGTAATGGCGGAACGGTCTCCGTGCCTGGCGTGTATGGCGGCTTCGCCGACAAATTCCCTATAGGATCGGTGATGAATCGCTCGCTCACCATCAAGACCGGCCAGACCCATGTGCAGCGTTACATGAAAGAGCTGCTTGAAAAGATACAGGGCGGCGACATCGATCCCAGCTGCATCATCACGCATCGCATGTCGCTCGACGAGGCCCCGATGGCTTACGACATGTTCCGCAACAAGCAGGATGAGTGCATCAAGGTAGTCCTCAAGCCTCACTGATCAGGTGAGTCTGCGAGGCGCTCATGAAAGCCGGCCTGCCCGCCAGCATTGCATCTGAAGTCACTACCCCGGCCATCTGTCGCAAGTGTTATGGGCATCCTGCGATGATGGAAGGGTTTATGGATGGCAGCCTGAGAGAGGCGATGCTGCGTGCAGGCAGGGCAAGCCGCGTAACCGAGGCGTAGGGTCTCACTGTCGAAGAAGAACAGGTGCTGGCATTCCTGCAAAATCGCCTGCAAGCCGCCTGATTTTCAGTGCCTAATAAGGAACCCATTACCCGCGCTCTATAACACCGTCGGCCATTGCGCGGCGCGGTATACTCCTCCTCATCCAATCCGATTCGGGAGCAAGCATGCAGACAGTCACACTACCTTCAGGCGAACAAGTCGTCGCACTCGGCCAGGGCACCTGGCACATGGCGGAAAAGCGCAGCAAGCGCGCCGAGGAAATCGCCGCACTGCAAGCCGGCATTGACCTCGGCATGACGCTGATCGACACCGCGGAAATGTATGCTGAAGGCGGCGCGGAAGAAGTGGTAGGGGAAGCGATCAAGGGTCGCCGCGACAAGCTCTTCATCGTCAGCAAGGTCTATCCGTGGAATGCCAGCCGCACCGGCACCATTTCTGCCTGCGAAAGAAGCCTGAAGCGTATGGGCATCGATACCATCGACCTTTATCTGCTGCACTGGCGCGGCAATTATCCGCTGGCCGAAACCATAGAAGCTTTCGAAGCCCTGCAGAAAGCCGGCAAGATCCGTCACTGGGGTGTATCGAATCTCGACCAGAGCGACATGAAGGAATTGCTGCGCGCACCCGGCGGAGACAAGTGCGCCACCAACCAGGTGCTGTACAACCTCACGCGCCGTGGCATTGAATACGACCTGCTGCCCTGGTGCCAGCAGCGCAAGATATCCGTGATGGCCTATTCGCCGATAGAGCAGGGCTACCTCACTGCCGATCCGGTCGTGCAGTCCATCGCGGCACGCCATTACGCTACCGCCTCGCAGATCGCGCTCGCCTGGGTGCTGCGCCAGCAAGGTGTTATTGCTATTCCCAAGGCAGGTACGGTCGCACATGTGCAGGAAAACTTCGGCGCGCTGAAGATCAAACTGACCGAAGAAGACCTGGCGGACCTGGACGAAGCCTTCCCGCCGCCAGACGGACCGCAAGCGCTGGAGGTGTTGTAAGATCCGTGCGTGACGTGTCCATGGGTGGCAGTTCGCTGCCATCCTAAGTCAGCGCATCTTGCCGTCGTTTTCCTCCCTGAACGTAATTTTCCTGGCACTCGCCGTTCACATCCTGAGCTAAAGCCTCACTTCTTCGGCTTCGGTATACATCTAAAAGAACTTTTTGCACGTGCGCAGGTCAGGTAAATGACGCGAGCTAAAAGGTCTGACATTCCGGCCAGTGAAATACCCCGCCGGCAAGCCGGCTCCGCGCCCCTTACCTCCAGCGTTAGGTACTGCATGGAGTGAATCGTGAACGTGATGTTGAGCGAGCTTAGGCATCACCGGCCAAGGGCGATGGCTACAGGATTCTTGTGGATCGTCTATGGCCGCGGGGACTCGCCAAGGTCAAAGCCAAGATCGATCTCTGGCTTAGAGAGGCCGCACCCTCAACCGAGCTTCGTCAATGGTTTGGGCATGACACTGGGAAATGGATTGAGTTCAGAAAGCGGTATCGTGCCGAGTTGAAGAACAATCCGGCATGGCCTGAGCTTCAGGCGCTCGCTCGCGAGAAAGACCTGGCTCTTGCGTACGCGGCTAAGGATCCGTTACACAAGGAAGCCGTTGTTCTCAAACAGTTGCTGGAGCGCGGTACCTAACCATTCCACACAAGCCGAACCCGCTTCGCGGCCCGGAATAACTCAATCGTGGGCATTCATCGGGTGTATGCTTCGTCCTCTCCGAACCGGACGAAGTCGTCCCGCCACCGGGTGGTTTGCAAGCGCGGGAATTACTGTAAGGCTACAATGAGGGGCGTTTTTTAGTGTGGTTGGAGGCTGGAACCACCAGTTTCCTCTGCCGAGTTTAGAAAAAGGAAACCCCCCATGCGCCTTCTGTTAGCCATCTTCCTGCCCTTCATGGTCTTTTTTACCATTGGCCGTCCTATCTCAGGCATTGTTTGCCTGATCCTGCAGGTCACGCTGATCGGCTGGATACCCGCTGCTATCTGGGCCGTGTATTCGCTGAGCCAGTACAAAACCGACAAGAAGATAGAAAAGGCGCTGGGCCGTTCTTTCTAAGCATCTCATCTGCTTAAACCTGTCGTCCCGGAAGTTTTCTCCCGGCGTACGCCATACCTTTTCCCTCTTTACGCAGCAGTAGAGGGAAACCGCTGTTTGCGTCGTGGCTCTGCGAATGCGTAGAGTCATGGCGTGTCGCGGCATCGCTTCCTTGCGCGCAGGGTCTGCTCCTCATTCCCTGCGTCGTCCTCAACGCATGCGATAGATTCCTAGATTGCCTCCTGCTTTCAAGCACCGATGTCGGCAGGATGATGCATGTCATGAAAATGGATGAACTATCGTAGCCAATAGAGGCAAAGCCTCTTCTCTGCCAATATAGTGTTTGGCTCGGATACAACGCGTCACCTGCGCCAGCTGCTTTAATGACTTGGCATTCCTACTTATCAAAGCTATAAATCACCAGGGAATTCGGCTTACACGAATTAATTAATTAATTAATCAGAAGGAGCTGAAGTCAAATGCCGTACGTCAATGTGCAGATCACCAAGGGTGCAAGCCGCATACAGAAGGCTCAACTCGTAAAAGACATCACCGATTCACTCGTTCGGATTTTGGGCAAGAAACCGGAACACACGCATATTGTGATCCAGGAAATCGCAGAAGAAGACTGGGGCTTCTCTGGTTTGCTCACCGATGATTGGAAAAGGGAACAAGGCCATAAGCCTGCGAGCCCGGATAGCTGAGCCCCACGTTATCGACCTCGTTACGCGAAACAAGGAGCCAGCTATGGCCTACATCTTTGTCAAGTACCTGCATATTGTCGCGATCATGGTGTTCGTCTCTGCCCTGGTTCTGGAACACGTGCTGATGAAGCCGAAGATGTCGTCAGCAGAGATGGGCAGGGTAGCCATTACCGATTTTGTGTACGGGATGTCGGCGACGGTCATTTTTATTACCGGCCTTGTGCTCTGGCTCGCTGTCGGAAAAGGCTCGGATTTCTATTCCTCCAATCCTGTATTCCACGCGAAAGTGACTATTTTTGTACTGGTTGCCCTGGTATCGGTTTATCCAACGATATTTTTCATCAAGAACAGAAGATCGTCCTCGCAGGTGGTGTTGCTACCCAAGCCCATAGTGATGATGGTGCGCTTTGAATTGCTGATGGTTTTATTGCTGCCTTTGCTGGCGGTATTGATGGCACAAGGCTATGGCCTCGCACAATAAGTCGCTCAAGTGATTTGTCCGAGTCCTCTGAAAATCTTTGGGAGTTCTCCCCATGACGCTACAGACTATTGTTCCCGGCAAAATCTGGCATGCACAACAGCCCATCAAATTTGGCCCGCTGAGTATCACGACACGATCCACGTTTGTGAAACTCGACGACGGTAGCCTCTGGGTACATTCACCCATCGCACCCACGCAAGCACTACTGGAAGAAGTAAACAGAATCGGCCCGGTTCGTTATGTAGTGGCTCCGAACAAAAGCCATCATCTTTTCTTCACGTCTTTTATCGATAACTATCCGGAAGCGAAGGGATACCTCGCACCCGGCCTGGCAAAAAAGGGTCCGGACCTTGCAAGGTATGAGGAACTCAACGACAGCAGCTCGCAAGCATGGCGCCCGGAATTGGTGGGATATTTTGTTGACGGAATTCCCGCACTGAACGAAACCGTCTGGTTCCATCCGGAGACCGGAACTTTGATTGTTACCGATCTACTATGCTGTTTTGGCAATCACCACAAAGGGACAATCCGATTGCTGGCGCGCCTGCTGGGCGTGCAAGCGCAAATGAGGATGTCCCGCACCATGAAACTCCTGGCGAAGGACAAAACGGCTTTGGCCCGGGTGGCACAACAGTTGTTAACGCTGGACGTGCACCGCGTTGTTCTGGCGCATGATCAGATCGTTGACGGGGCCGTAAAAGCAGAGCTTGAAGCAGCTTTCTCGTGGTTGATGCAATACATTCCCATATCAAACACCGCCTAACTCGTTCATTAGAGACAGATCGCCTGCAGGGGCCGGCCCTGATGAAAAGCGATGTCCTGAGCATGAAGGCGGGGCTGGCTACGATAGTCCCGAGCAGTAAGCCAACGCATAAATAATGGGGCATCCGGCTTAGGCAGCACAACAGGAAAGGGGAGAACATGAAAATGGCCGAGGTGCGCCGGTTTGCGTTGTCGTTGCCGGAGGTGGAGGAGGCGCCCCATCACAACTATGGGTCGTTCAGGGTACGGGGCAAGATTTTTGTCACGGTGCCGCCGGGTGACGAGTTTGTGCATGTGTTTGTTTCTGCGCAGGCACGCGAACACGCGCTGGCCCTATATCCTTCGTTCGTGGAGAAACTTCTCTGGGGCGGCAAAGTCCTTGGTGTAAGGGTGCATATTGCGCAGGCTGACGCCGGGGCGGTACAAAGGATGGTACGTGAGGCGTGGGAGCACAAGGCGCCGAAAAGCCTGGTGGCCGCAACACAACGCAGGCCGGGCCCCTCGTCATAGCAGCGCGGCACACAGGCCTGCCATGCTCAGGATGGCAGCGTTGGTACTTCCCAGGATCGAGGAGAACAACCATGCATCTGAAAGGCTCCTGCCATTGCGGCAAGATCACATTCACGGTGGAGTCGGGTGAGCCGGTTCCTTTCATGCGCTGTTATTGCTCCATCTGCCGCAAGACGGCGGGGACGGGCGGTTACGCGATTAACCTGGGGGCTGTTACGCAAAGCATGAAAGTAACGGGTGAAGAGCACCTGCGTATATACCGCGCCCGGCTGCCGAATGAAGGAGGCAGCGGCACGCATCTCAGCACGGCGCGGCGTTATTTCTGCGCGCATTGTGGAAGTGCATTATGGATATGGGATCCGACCTGGCCCGATCTGGTTCATCCTCATGCCGGCGCTATCGATACACCGCTGCCGGTGCCGCCTGAGAATGTGCACTGCCTGGTGGATTCCAAGGCGCCCTGGGTGAAGGTCGAGGGCACGCCCGATGACGAGTGCTTTGAACACTATCCCAGCCTGTCACTGGCTCAGTGGCATCAAAGCAAGGGGCTGGCATCGCCGGTGCCGGACAAGCTGAAAAACAAAAGATAATTTTGTGGCCCGGTATAGAAGGCTTTCTTCCGATAAATAAAGTCATCATCCATTGATTCGTGTGCAGCGCCAGTCATGCAAAGCCTATCCAGCGCCCGGCTACGAGGATGGCCAGCCATAGAAGGGCGGAAGCAGCTGCTAATACACGGATGCGCAGGGTAGCCGGCCCGCCGCGCACCGCAGAGGCAAAGTGCTTGCTGTGGTGCTGAAATGCTACGTTAAGGAACGCCATCACAAGCAGTGCGGCTTTGACGAGAAAAGCAGGATTCTGGAGGTATTCGTTCGGCTTCACCGAGAACAACCACAGTCCTGCCAGGACAGCGAGGGCCGCGCCCGTTGCCGCAGTGCGTAACAGAAAAGGGCCGAGCACCGGGAGCTCACGCCCGCTCACTACACCTAGCAGGCGCAGGTCAAGCGGCAGGATGGCACCGAGCAGTAATCCTATGCCAAGGATATGGGCCGAGTTGACGAAGAGATAGGCGATCCACGATTCCTGCAGGAAGACAGCACCCGGCCAGTTGGCAAGTGCTTGCAGGAAAGCCGTCATCGGGAGCCGTTATTCCTTGATGCGTTCCGGATACATATCGTACTGCTTGCCGCCCGTGGTGATGCGCACGGCTTTCATATGCGCCTTGTTCGGTTCCTGGGTGCGGTTGCCGATCACGGTAATATCGTCGCCGACCTTGGCAGTGTCCCCGCTGAAGCCGGAGCGCTGGGTCTGGCTCGGGTTCCCCAGATCGACTTGCCATAGACGCCCATCTTCGGCTTTCACGCGCAGTATCGGATGCGGCGGCGCCATCGAAATCTCGGCGATGCTGCCCTTCAGCTCGGATTGGTCGTCTTCCGCCCAGGACCAGCCGTGGTGGGCAAAAGCCTGCAGCGTGAACAGCGTCGCTGCAGTAGCGAGAAACATTATGAAGAGACGATGCGAAACATGACGCATCGAGGGGGAAAGGGTGCGGGTGGTTGTACGACTTGCGCGTGATGCCGGCATGATTCTGCTCCTTGGGTCGAGTAGAAAACTGAGAGTCCGGCATACTGAGGCCGGTTCCTGTTGTTCGCGATGCAAAGTCGTCAGGGCTGACTCGCCTTGGGTGCAGGGTAGCGGCCCGACATACAAAACCAAGTGGCCGGCAAGCCCTCTACGGGGCCAGGCAGTTATGCCACTGGCAGCGATAACGGTCCTTCCTTGCAAGCCAACTGCATTTCCGCGGGAAATTAAAGCAGGCCAGTTCCACAGAACTGTACCCCTCCAATCGCTGTTTCTAATCCGACAGGATGGGTACAGGTGGCGGGAGAACCATTTCCCCCAGTAGTGCTGACTTGAGCAGTACAGCTTACAGCTCAGGCGGCTTTGTCCAGTGATGGATAGTCGATATAACCCGCTTCGCCCGGCGTATAAAACGTTTGCGGGTTGGGCGCGTTCAACGGCGCATTGAGCTTCAGCCGTTGCACCAGATCAGGGTTGGCGATATAGAGGCGACCGAATGCGACTGCGTCGGCATGGCCGGATTCAACGGCATCCATCGCCATCTCGCGGGTATAGCCGTTGTTGGCGATATAGCTGCCCTGGAAGGCCTTGCGTGCCCAGGCAAAGTCGAAGCCGGGCACGTCGCGCGGTCCGCCGGTAGCGCCTTCGATGAAGTGGATGAAGGCAATGCCGCGCTGATTCAACTGCTCAATCAGATAGCCGAATACGGCCTGCGGATTGCTGTCGGAGAGATCATTGGCCGGCGTTACCGGCGACAGCCGGATACCGACACGGCCAGCGCCAACCTCGGCGATGACCGCATCCACCACTTCCAGCGCAAAGCGCACGCGGTTCTCGATGGAACCGCCGTATTCATCGGTGCGCTTGTTAGCGCCGTCGCGCAGGAACTGGTCGATCAGATAACCGTTGGCGCCGTGGATCTCGACGCCGTCAAAACCGGCGCGCATGGCATTCGCTGCACCACGCCGATATTCATCCACGACCTGCCTGATTTCATCCACGCTGAGCTCGCGCGGCTCAGGCGCTTCCACCTTGCCGGTACGGGTATAAGCGAGCACATTCGGTTTGATCGCAGAGGGTGCGATGGGCTGCACGCCACCGGTCAGTTCAGGATGCGTCACGCGCCCTACATGCCAGATCTGCGCGACGATCTTGGAACCCGCTTCATGCACAGCCCGGGTGATCGGCTTCCAGCCTTCCACCTGCGCATCGGAATAAATGCCGGGAGTTGCCATGTAGCCCTTGCCGGCGGGAGAGACCTGCGTGCCTTCGCTGATGATGAGGCCGGCGTTGCTGCGTTGGCGGTAATACTCGATGTTCATGGGGCTGCCCGGAATGTCGCCAGCGGCTTCGTCGGCACGGCTGCGGGTCAGCGGGGCCATCACGACCCGGTTACGGATTTCGATGTCGCCGATGCGGGTGGGCTGGAAAAGCTTGTGATGTGCGATGCTGTCCTGGTGAGGCTGCGTGACGGGCGGGTTCATACGGTCCTTTCTATATAGGGAGTCCGAACGTTTTACCCGGGAGGCAAAACCGGGCAAAAAACCGGAACGTGGGGTATTAAAGCCTTGCTGCATTATGAAGAATACGTTCCGGATTAAATAGGTCATTTGGGCGATATAATTTATTCCTGTCAGGAATGGATGAGTCATGGATAGATTGCGCTTGATGGAAACTTTTGTGCGGGTTGTGGAGGCGGGAAGTTTCTCCGCGGTGGCCCGCGAAGGCATGACGACACAGTCGGCCATCAGCAAGCAGGTACAGGCGCTGGAAACCCAACTCGGCGTCAAGTTGCTGGTGCGTTCGACGCGCAGCCATGCCGTGACGGAAGCAGGCCAGCTCTACTACGAGCGCTGCCGCCAGGTGCTCGACACGCTGGAAGAAGCGCGCGTGGAAGTGCAGCGCACGGAACAACATATCTCCGGCGTGCTGCGCGTGGCCGCACCGGTCGCATTCGGGCGCCTGCATATCGTGCCGCGCCTGCCCGGCTTTTATGCGCGTTATCCCAAGATTAAGATCGACCTGCAACTGGATGACAGTTTTGTGGACCTGGTGGTGGCGGGCATCGACCTTGCCTTCCGGGTTGGCGAACTGAAGGACAGCCGGCTGATCGCACGCCGTATCGGTACAGCGCACCGCGTGACGCTGGCCGCGCCGTCATATCTGGCAAAGTATGGCGAGCCGCAGCATCCTAAGGATCTGTTGCAGCATCAGTGCCTGGTTTATACGGGACTGGCGACGAGTATCAATGAATGGGTGTTTCACGAAAAGGGCAAGGCTGACGTGACGGTGCGAGTCAGCGGGCATTTCCAGTCCAACAGCTCGGAAGCGCTGCGCCAGGCCACCTGTGAAGGGCTGGGCATCGTTTGTTCGCCCTTGTGGATTTACGGTGACGATATCCGTGCTGGACGCGTTAAACCCATACTGACCGGTTTTCAACCGCCGTCCCTGCCGCTGAATGTCGTGTTCCAGCCGGCGCGGCGCCCCTCTCTCAAGGTCAACAGCTTCGTTTCCTATTTTGCCGAAGCTTTCAGCCAGGACCCGGATATTGCCACCATGCTCGCGACTCCCGCTGAAGTCTAGGCGACTACGCTCCCTCGTGTTTCGCCCACCGCATTCCGGCAGTGCTTACCTCCACCAGCAGGGACGCCACTACTTATTCCGATAAACAAGGAAGCAAGAAGGAAGCACGGAGTAACGAATCGCACGGATCACGCTTTTTTTTCTGAAGCGGACTGATGGGGCTTATCTCCGGCCCGCCTGCCGTGCTCAGCATGCCGCAGGCCTTCCTTGATGCGCCGCAGGCGCTCGTATTCTGCCGGATCTTCCTTGGCCAAGCTTTTTTCTCCCCACTTGTAATAAATGAGCAGTCCCAGCATGGCGGCAGCGCTGATGGCGAGTTTTCCCTTATGTCCATCCAGGGTTTCGCGCAGCGTAGTCAGGGACTGGTCCAGCTTGCTGGGTTCTTCGGCGGAAGTAGGGACGGAAGAGGAAGCAACGGGAGCGGGAGCTTCTGGGGATGTTTGTTGCGCTGTCTTCAGCGCATCCATATCCTCCATCCCGGAAAGAGGGGGAGAAGAAAGAGATTTGTCGGAAGGCTTGTGAGTATGGGCTTGCATGACAACTCCTTACAAGACGCAGCAATGGGGGAAATGCTTTCCTGTTTAGTGTTCCCACGCCGCGAACGGGTTCCGGGCGATTCTGTTACTAACGGGAACCTTGCGTGTGGGTCCCAACATAAAAAGCAGACCACGCTGAATCCGCTTAATTCCTTGGCTAAGTATTGATGCGGATGAGGAATAAGACGTGAAAACACAACAAGCGGCCAGGGGCCGCTTGTTTTGAGATGCCAAAGCAAAACTAAAATTTAGCGCGTCACCGGCTTGTAACGGATACGTTTCGGTTTGGCGCCTTCTTCGCCCAGGCGCTTTTTCTTGTCTTCTTCGTATTCCTGGTAGTTGCCGGCGAAGAAGGTGACTTGCGAATTGCCTTCGAAAGCCAGGATATGGGTAGCGATGCGGTCGAGGAACCAGCGATCATGCGAGATCACCAGTACGCTACCGGCAAACTCCAGCAGTGCATCTTCCAGCGCACGCAGCGTTTCCACGTCGAGGTCGTTCGAGGGTTCGTCCAGCAGCAGCACGTTGCCGCCCATCAGCAGGGTCTTGGCCAAGTGCAGGCGGC
Organism: Pseudomonadota bacterium; assembly: GCA_023435945.1. GTDB lineage: Bacteria > Pseudomonadota > Gammaproteobacteria > Burkholderiales > Burkholderiaceae_D > JAEZLB01. Next base: position 10,610 of record JAEZLB010000309.1, read on the forward strand.
CGCGTTCGCCACCGGATAAGTTACCGACGATTTTCTGCTGATCGGAGCCTTTGAAATTAAAGCGGCCGATATAAGCGCGCGAAGGCATTTCGAACTTGCCGACGGTCAGCAGGTCGGCACCGTCGGAAATTGCCTGGAACACGGTCTTTTCGTTTTCCAGCGCATCGCGGGTCTGGTCGACCAGCGATAGTTTGACCGTGGGTCCGAGGATGATCTCACCGCTATCGGGCTGCTCCTTACCAGACAGCATGCGGAACAGCGTGGACTTGCCGGCGCCGTTGGGGCCGATGATACCGACAATCGCACCTGCCGGAATCTTGAAGCTGAGATTGTCGATCAGCAGGCGGTCGCCATAACTCTTGGAGACGTTCTTGAACTCGATGACTTCATTGCCCAGGCGTTCGGCCACCGGGATGAAGATTTCCTGCGTCTCGTTGCGTTTCTGGTATTCGTGATCGGAGAGTTCATTGAAGCGGGCCAGGCGCGCCTTGCTCTTGGCCTGGCGGCCTTTGGGATTCTGGCGTACCCATTCCAGTTCCTTGGCAATGGTTTTCTGGCGCGCGGATTCCGACGCTTCTTCCTGTTTCAGGCGCGCTTCCTTCTGTTCCAGCCAGGAGCTGTAGTTGCCTTTCCAGGGGATGCCGTGGCCGCGGTCCAGTTCCAGTATCCATTCTGCTGCATTGTCGAGGAAGTAGCGATCATGGGTGATGCCGACCACGGTGCCGGGGAAACGCTGCAGGAATTGCTCGAGCCATTCCACGGATTCGGCGTCCAGGTGGTTGGTCGGTTCGTCGAGCAGCAGCATGTCGGGCTTGGACAGTAGCAGCTTGCACAGGGCCACGCGGCGTTTCTCGCCGCCGGACAGCACGCCGATCTTGGCGTCCCACGCTGGCAGGCGCAGCGCGTCAGCCGCTTGTTCCATCATCTGGTTCAGGTTGTTGCCATCGGATGCTGCGAGGATGGCTTCCAGGCGTGCCTGTTCCGTTGCCAGTGCATCGAAGTCGGCATCGGGTTCCGCATAGGCAGCGTAGACGGCATCGAGCTTGGCCTGCGCTTCGAAAATTTCACCCAGCGCCGATTCGACTTCCTGGCGCACGGTTTTTTCCGGGTCGAGTTGCGGTTCCTGCGGCAGGTAGCCGATGTTCAGGTTCGGCGCGGGGCGGGCTTCACCTTCGATATCCTTGTCGATCCCGGCCATGATCTTCAGGAGCGTGGATTTGCCCGAGCCATTCAGGCCCAGCACGCCAATCTTCGCACCGGGGAAGAAAGAGAGCGAAATGTCTTTCAGGATTTGCCGCTTGGGCGGGACTATCTTGCCCACGCGGTTCATGGTGTACACGTAATTCGACATGTGTGGAGATTCCGTCTTCAGCAATAAAAGAAAGGTGCAAGCATACCCCATTTGTCAGACCGGACGGGAGAGGCATCAGGAGCTAGCACAGATCGGGAAAAGTCGTGATGCGCGATCTTAAGGGCGGGATCGTGAATTGGAACTCAGTTGATTTAGATCAACGTTTTTAAGTTGCCGGATTTCTACACTGGCCTCACCAGTCACAACGAAAGAAGGTAATCATGAAACGCACTACGCTTGTTCTCTCCGCTCTGGCTCTTGCTTTGTCCGCCAACGTCATGGCTCAGGAAAGCCCATGGCAGGTGCGGGTACGCGCGGTGCATCTCGACCCTCCAGACAAGTCTGATCCTGTAGGCGGTGCCGGTGCAGCCGACCGTATCACGGTGAGCGACAAGTATATTCC
>JAEZLB010000331.1 GCA_023435945.1 Pseudomonadota bacterium
CCGGAAGAAGTGGTGGAAATGGAAACCCGCCTGTCCGGTCATGATGTCGCGCTGGAAGCCTCGTCTGATGATGAAGACGATAAATTCATGCCTATCGCCTATCTGTCCACGGATGTGGAAGAGCCGACCCGTGTGATAGAAAGTAAGCAATACGATCGCCTGCAGACGGAAGGCCTGGAAACCGCCTTGGGCAAACTGGATCCCCGTTCGCGCCGCATCGTGGAAGCCCGCTGGCTGGCCAATGATGATGGCAGCGGCGCGACACTGCATGAACTGGCTGATGAATTTGGCGTATCCGCCGAACGCATTCGCCAGATCGAAGCAAGCGCGCTGAAAAAAATGCGTGGGGCACTGGCCAGTTATGTCTAAGACTGTTTCGCTGCGCAACCTTCATCCGTAGTAAAAACAAAAGAGCGTCCCCGGGACGCTCTTTTTTATTGATGCGTGCGCGTTAGCTTCAAAGGCTAAGCCCTCTCCGCCAACAAGACCTTCAGGTCGTGAATGATGGCGTCGCCCCCTTGTCCATGACGCACGAACAGCCGGATACGCCCCTGCTGATCGAACACATAGCTGCCCGAGGTATGGTTCATGGTGTAGCTGCCCGCTTCCTTTCCCGGCACCTTTTCGTAGAACACCTTGAAATCCTTCATCACTTTTTCGAAGGATTCTTTGTCAGCCGCAGTCAGGCCAACAAAGCGCTTATCGAAAGCCGGGACATACTGTGCCAGTTTTTCAGGCGTATCACGTTCCGGATCGACCGTGATGAACAGCACTTGCACCTGCTCTGCCGCCGGCCCCAATGCTTCCATCACCGAGGCCATTTCAGCCATGGTGGTGGGGCATACATCGGGACAATACATATAGCCAAAGAATATCAATACGGCCTTGCCCCGGTAATCGGCTAGCGTACGCGGCTGGCCGGTATGGTCGACCAGGGAAAAGTCGCTGGCATAAGGCAGGCCGGTAATGTCGGTATTCTTGAAAGGAGACTTGGCATGGGACAGCATCATTTGCTCGCCACCCTGCTGCTGTCCATCGCAGCCGCTTAGCGCAAACACGGCCGCCATCATTGCCGGCAATACGAATTTAAATCGGAACATAGTGATCAACCAGCAGCGCTGCAAACAGCAGCGACAGGTAAATGATGGAATAGGCAAAGGCCTTGCGCGCAACCAGGTCGGTGTAATGACGATAGATCTGCCACGCGTGCCACAGGAAAATTGCTCCCAGTATGAGTGCACACACCACATAAATCAGGCCGCTCATCTTGACTGCAAATGGCAGCAAGCTCGTCGCCACCAGCGCAATCGAGTACAGCCAGATATGAAACTGCGTCAACTCAGGGCCATGCGTAATCGGCAGCATGGGCAAACCCGACTTCGCGTAATCATCGCGACGATACAGTGCGAGCGACCAGAAATGCGGTGGCGTCCAGATGAAGATGATCAGGACCAGTATCCAGGCTTCCATCGGCACGTCGTTGGCAATCGCCGCCCAGCCCAGTGCTGGCGGCATTGCGCCGGACAATCCACCGATCACGATATTCTGCGGCGTAGCCGGTTTCAGGATGATGGTATAGATGACAGCATAACCAACGAAAGTGGCAAAAGTCAGCCACATGGTCAGCGGATTGACCAGATTATAAAGTATCCACATCCCCAGGCCGCCGATCACCCCGGAAAACATCAGCGTTTGTGTCACGGTGATCTCGCCGCGCGCCATGGGGCGACGTGCCGTACGCGCCATGCGGGAATCGATTTCACGCTCGACCAGGCAGTTAACAGCGAATGCCGCGCCAGCCAGCAGCCAGATACCTATGGTGGCAGCGATCACCACATCCCAGTCCGGTAAAGTCGGGCTCGCGAGGAACATACCAATTACCGCGCAAAACACCGCAAGCTGCGTGACGCGCGGCTTGGTCAAAGCCCAATACTGGGCAAAACGATTCGGAGTAATGGTAAGCGTGGTCATGTTGCGATTCATGCAGCCGACAAGCGGGTTGGCAAAGCGTCAGACGATAGCGCTTGGGCCGTCCGGCGAGTGCGGTAGTTTAGCATGACGAGCAGTAGGACGAGCAGCGCCGCGCCACCGTTATGCATGACAGCCAGAACCAGCGGCCACTCCAGGAAAATGGTCGCGACTCCCGTGAAGAATTGCAGGGCAATCGCTGCCAGCAGCCAGTTGCCCAGCTTCTCCAGGCCCGCCACTTTGCGTGCCCGGTATGTGAGCCAGGCCACTGCTGCAATGACAATGAATGCAAACATGCGATGGGTCCAGTGTATGGCGACGAGTGCAGCAAACGGCATGTATTCGCCATTAACCGTTTTCCCCAACTCGCGCCATAGTGAGAATCCATGCTGAAAATCCATTTCAGGCACCAGCTGGCCATGGCACAGTGGGAAGTCGGTACAGGCCAGCACAGCGTAATTGGTGCTGACCCAGCCACCGAGTGCAATCTGTATGGTCAGTAATACCAATACGATTAATGCTGGCACGCGCAACGCACCTCCCTGAGGCCCGACGTGCAACGGTTCATTCTGGCGCATGCCCATCCATACCAGCATGGCCAGCAGTCCCATGCCTAGCAAGAGATGAATGGTTACGATCACCGGCTGCAGTTTCATGGTCACGGTCCACGCGCCGAAGGCACCTTGCACGCAAACGAAGAGGAACAATGCGATCGGCAACCCGGGAGAAAAGCGCGGGTCCTGCTTGGCCGACTTCAGCCAGCCACGCCATGAGATGACCATAATCGTTATGATCAGCACGCCCACCCCCATCGCAAAATAGCGGTGCAGCATTTCTATCCAGGCCTTCATGACTGTTACGGGGCCATCCGGCATCAGCGCTTCTGCGGCACGGATATCGGACATGGCCTGCCACGGATTGGCTTGACCGAAGCAGCCCGGCCAGTCGGGACATCCCAGGCCAGAGTCGGTCAGGCGGGTAAACGCGCCGAACATGATCAGATCGAAAGTGAAGAAGACAGTCGCCCACACCAGCTTTCTGTATTTATTGGCATTGTTCGATACCCAGATCATCACCAGGGGAATCATGGCAACGAACAAGCCCTTGATGGCCAATTGAATCAGCATGCCTGGCTTATCCTATACTTGACGCTCTCAGCAACTTACCGATATCGCGTTTCATGCGATTCGGATCGGCATCCTTGGGCCAGCGCATCATCAGGTTGCCCAAGGGATCGATCATGTAAATATGGTCCTTGACTGTGGCACCCGCTTCCACAGGAAGCCAGCCCTTGATGGCGTCGGCATCTACACGCAGCATGTGCGTGCCCTCATAATCCGTCTTCACTTGGTCCGGCACAGCGACATCATCGGTGATCAGCCATACGCGTTCAACCCGATTCATTTCCTTGCCTTGAGCAGTCCGCAACTGGCGCATTTCGTATAGCTGCCGATTGCAGTTTTCATCACAGGCACCGCCGTCGACGTTCAGCATGATCCACTTGCCTTCAAACGCCTTCAACGTCGCAGGCTTGCCTTCCAGATCGGTCACGGCAAGCTCAGGCATCGGATGCTGACGCGGGTCGAGGATATCGCCATAGTTGGTTCGACCCTCCGGTTTAACCACGTAGTACATCAGGTAAGAAAGGATAATCGGAGCGGCACATACAAGAATGACCGCCAGTAGTTTCCATCGTCCTCGATGCTGTTGTTGCTTACTTTCTTGCACGTCTGAATCCTGTCACAAGATAAAAAATCAGCGCCGTGGCAGCAAGTCCGTACCACTGAAACGCATAACCCAGGTGCTTCTCTATGCCTACCGATGGCTGCGGCCAATCACGCAACAAGCGGTCCGGGGTATCGCTGGTCTGTTCGATCACGATAGGCATCAACTTCAAGCCACTAGCCTGAGCGAAAGCCTCGATATCGACGTTCAGAACGATAGCCTGGGGCTGCAGTGGAGGCGGGTCGCCAAGTTGCAGTAACTGCCCGGTTCTTTGCCGCGCAACGCCTGCGATTTCCACAGGGCCTGCAACCGTTGTCACCTCGGGCACATGGAATCGATCTGCCGGGTCGCGCGGCGCCCAGCCACGCAATACGAGAACATGCTGATCGGAGCCGGCAATACGCATGGGCATAACGACATAGAACCCAGCGACGCCGTTATGCGGACGATTATCCAGATAGATCGTCCATTGCGGCAGAAATTCCCCTGCGACAAGAATTTTACGATACTCGACTTCTTCAGGCGAGACTGTATCCGTGCCCAGTTTTAATGCAGGCAGGGCGGCACGCTTCTCGATACGCTCCGCTATACCCTCCTTCTCACTGGCGCGGCGCATCTGCCATTGCCCGGCGGAGATGCCTATTGCCATGACGACCAATAGTGCGATGAGAGGAATCAGCCTGATTCGAAACTTAATTGGCATTACAATGGCGCTTTAATCGCCGCTCCTTGTCATACATAGCGGCAAACTCTGTTTCGTAAAACTGCCCTTCAACATGAAAATCTTAGTACCTATTGCCTTCATTCTCATCCTGGGCAGTCTGGGTTCCGCGCTTTTTTACCTGATGCGCGATCAGGGGAAAAGTAGCCGCACCGTCAAATCGCTGACGTTGCGTGTCGCATTCTCAGTTGCACTCTTTTTGCTGATTCTTCTGGCCCACCATTTCGGACTGATTCAGCCAACCGGCATTCGTTGATACTTTTTTATCTCCGCCTCATCAGCAAAAAAGCCGCACCGAAGTGCGGCTTTTTTTATTGATGCAGGCGCATGCTTACATCCAGTAGACGACGACGTACAGACCGAGCCATACCACGTCAACAAAGTGCCAGTACCATGCGGTACCTTCAAAAGCGAAGTGATTGTCAGCGGTGAAATGACCCTTGATCAAACGATACAGCACAACAGCCAGCATGATGCCACCAACGGTCACGTGGAAACCGTGGAAACCGGTCAACATGAAGAAGGTAGAACCATAGATACCGGAAGTCAGCTTCAGGTTCAGGTCATTGTAAGCATGGATATATTCGTAAGACTGTACGCACATAAAGATGGCGCCCAGCAGAACCGTCAGAGCCAGCCATACGATGGCCTTGTTACGGTTATTGGCACGCAGCGCATGGTGCGAAATGGTCAGCGTAACACCGGACGCCAGCAGCAGAGCAGTATTGATGGTCGGCAGCCAGAACGGTCCCATAGTGGCGAACGGTTCAACGATACCAGCCGGACCCGTGTTTGCCCAGGTCGCAGCGAAATCCGGCCACAGAACCTTATGATCGAGATCGGCCAGCCACGGCATGGTGATGCTGCGGGCGTAGAACAAAGCACCGAAGAATGCAGCAAAGAACATTACTTCAGAGAAGATGAACCAGCTCATGCTCCAGCGATAGGAGATGTCGATGCGACGGCTGTACAGCCCAGCTTCCGATTCGTGGATGGCATCACCAAACCAGCCATACAACACGAACAGGAATGCGATCAAGCCCGCGAAAGTGACATATAAACCCCAGCCGGCATCATTCACCCAACCGGAAGCGCCGAGCATCATGGTCAGCAGGGATGCGCCAGCCAGGATTGGCCACTTGGATGGCCCCGGCACAAAATAATATGGCGCACTAGCGTGTTGTTGAGAACTCATCTCCATCTCCAAGGTTCAAGATCGTCGGGAGCAAGGTATTCCCGACACATCAATTAAGCAAAATC
>JAEZLB010000333.1 GCA_023435945.1 Pseudomonadota bacterium
ACCTGGGCCTCGACGCGCATGCTCAATCGCTTGCGGCAGCAGATGTTCGACCGCATCCTAGATGTGCCCCTAGGATTTTATAACCTGACCTCGGTGGGCTCCGTGATTAATTCCATCATGTTCGAAGTGCAGCAGATCATCGAGATGGTGCGCGGTGTTTTTGTATCGTTGATCAGGGATACGCTGACCGTCGTAGGCCTACTGGGTTATCTGCTCTGGCTGAACTGGCGCCTGACACTGATTACGCTGGTGCTGATTCCGCTGATTGCATGGGTCGTGCGCGTAACCGGCAAGCGCCTGCGCCACCTGAACCAGACTTATCTGGAAGTCAATGGCACGCTGACCCAGGTGCTGGAGGAAACTACTCGCGCACACCAGGTCATCAAGATTTTCGGCGGGCAGGACTACGAGAAAAAGCGTTTCGCCCAGCGTAACGATAGCCTGCGCGGTTACATGATGCGGATGATTACGACGATGGCTGCCACCGCGCCGCTGACACAGGTGATCATGGCTTGTGCCATTTCAGTCATTATTGTCATCGCGTTGATCCAGGCCGGGCAGGGTCAGGCAACAGTGGGCGGGTTTACTTCCTTCGTTACGGCGATGCTGATGCTGCTGACTCCTTTGCGCCATCTGGCTGAACTGAATGGTCCTTTGCAGCGGGGGCTTGCCGCTTCGGACGTGGTATTTCGCCTGATTGATGCACAACCTGAGCGTGAGGGCGGTCAGGTGTTGACGCAGCGCGCACTGGGCAAACTCGAATTCAGCAATGTCAGTTTTTCTTATCCGGAGCAGGCTACGCCGGCTTTATCCGGTATTAACCTGACCATCAGGCCCGGGGAAACCGTCGCCTTCGTGGGCATGTCGGGTAGCGGCAAGTCCACGCTGGTGAACCTGGTTCCCAATTTTTATGCGGTCGGCAGCGGCGAGATCCGGCTCGACGATATGCCGATTGATCAGATTGCCTTGACCAGCCTGCGCTCGCAAATGGCGATGGTAAGTCAGAACGTAGTCTTGTTTGACGATACGGTGGCTGCCAATATCGCTTATGGCGATGCGTCACCTGATCGTGCACGTATAGAAGCCGCCGCAGAAGCAGCTTATCTGACCGAGGTGATTGCAGAACTGCCGGACGGACTGGATACGATGATCGGTGACAATGGCAACCGCTTATCGGGCGGACAGCGTCAACGTCTTGCAATTGCGCGCGCGATCTACAAGGATGCGCCTATCCTCATCCTTGATGAAGCCACCTCTGCACTCGACAGCGAATCGGAGCGAGCCGTGCAGGCAGCACTGGACAGCTTGATGGAAGGGCGGACCACGCTGGTTATCGCCCATCGCCTGTCGACGATCGAACGCGCTGATCGCATCGTGGTGCTGACAAACGGACGTATCGTGGAAACAGGAACTCACGCGGAGCTGTTGGGGAGGAATGGCGTTTATGCCCATCTCTATCAGTTGCAGTTCACGAAAGAAGGAGAGCCTTCCTAGGCCCGGCTGACCCTTCGTTTTACGGTGTCGTTTCGTTCCTGCTCCCATTCTCATCGTCGCCGTTGCCAGTGGTGCGCTCGATGATTTCCCCGGCATCAGGCTGGGGAGTGTCCGGGCGGGTCAGCTGCTCCGTGTCAAGCTGATGTGAAAAGATTTCTACCGAATCATGCATGCGCTCCCTATCCTTGGGCAGTGAAGGCCCACTCTGGATATAACAGGTGACCAGTTCTGCCAGATGGATCAGGGAAGAAAGATGCGTGCGTTCATAGCCGTGCGAAGCATCGGTACCGAAACATAAGAGGGCGGTACGCACATCTTCGCCGGCTGCGACCGCAGCACCTGCATCGGAATGATAGTAACGGAACACGTCTCTGTGTACGGGAATATCCTGCTCTTTCGCCAGTGCCACCAGGCGGCGGCTCAGATGGTAATCATGCGGTCCGGCGGAATCCATGAAGGGAATGGTCACTCCTCGTTCACTTGCGCCGTGACCGACTGTAATGGGAGCAATATCAATGCCGATCACTTCGCTGACATCATCCAGGGGTACGCCGGACGTGCCCGACCCCACTTCTTCGGTCAGCGTAAAAATCACATGACAATTCATGTGTATCGGCGCCTTGTTTTCCTTGACAGCCTTCAGGGCCGCCAGCAAGGCTGCGACACCGGCCTTGTCATCGAGAAAGCGTGAAGAGACATAAGCACTGTCGGTAATTTCGGTATTGGTATCGAAGGCGAGGTAATCGCCTACCTGAATTCCCAGCGCCAGCGTGTCGACTGCGTTATGTATATATTCATCGACCCGTACTTCAAGCTGATTCCAACCGATGAGTTGCGTATCGATGGCATCGTTATAGACATGACCCGAAGCCATGAGCGGCAGCACGGTGCCGCGATAAGAATGGTTATCGGTGAAGATGGTCACGCGTCCGCCTTCGGCCCAGCGGGCTGACCAGGTGCCGACCGGCATCAGCGACAGACGGCCATTGGCCTTGATTTCACTCACCATGGCGCCCAACGTATCAAGATGCGCAACGATGGCGCACGCAGGTGACCATTGGCGGCGCTCGGGTATGTTGCGTGTAAGTGTGGCACGTATGGTGCCGCGCCGTGTCAGCTCATAGGGAATGCCCATCGCATCGAGCTGCTTGCCAGTGTAATGCACGATCGCATCCGTCAAACCACTGGGGCTGGGAATCGCTAGCAATTCCAGCAAGGTGGTTCTCAGATAGTCGGTATCGATGGCAAGCTTCTTCATCGGCGTTTACGTCGTGGGCTTGGTGAAAGGGAAAAGCAGGTCGATGAAACGTTGTGCTGTAGGTGGCGGTTCATGATTGGCAAGACCCGGACGCTCATTCGCTTCGATAATGACGAATTGGTCGGAGTCCGGAGAGTGCACCAGGAAATCCAGGCCGGTTACCGGAATACGCAAAGCGCGTGCCGCAGCTTCCGCAGCATCACGCAAGGCCGGGCTCAGTTCTGCGGTGACATCGTGTATGGTGCCGCCGGTATGCAGGTTGGCCGTCTTGCGGACACAGACGGTCTTTCCTTCCTCCAGCACCGTATCGTAAGCTAGTCCCTGGCCTGCCAGGCAGCGCTCGGTCTCGGAATCCATGGGTATCCTGCTTTCGCCGCCGGTGGCTGCGGCGCGGCGCGCGCTGTGGC
>JAEZLB010000047.1 GCA_023435945.1 Pseudomonadota bacterium
CCCTTAATGCTGATTGCCGGTTTCCGGCGCGAAGACGAAGCACGACACGATAAGAATGATGAAACCGATCTGGATAGTTGACGACGATGAATCGATACGCTGGGTACTGGAAAAAGCCCTGGCACGCGAAAATCTCGCCACCAAGAGTTTTTCGAATGCGCGGGACGTCATCAGCGCGCTGAACCACGAGACCCCGCAAGTACTGGTGTCCGACATACGCATGTCGGGGCAATCCGGTCTTGAACTGCTGCAAAAGGTGAAGGAGAGCCATCCGGAGCTGCCGGTCATTATCATGACGGCGTTCTCCGATCTTGACTCGGCGGTTGCGGCGTTTCAGGGCGGTGCGTTCGAATACCTGGCCAAGCCATTCGATCTCGACAAGGCGGTGGAACTGATACGCCGCGCACTGGAGGAAAGCCTGCGTGAAGCCAGTGTCGATCAGTCGCCGATGGAGTTGCCTGAACTGCTGGGACAGGCGCCTGCGATGCAGGATGTGTTTCGCGCCATTGGCCGCCTGTCGCAGTCGAATGTCACGGTGTTGATCACCGGTGAATCCGGTTCTGGCAAAGAGTTGGTTGCGCGAGCGCTGCATCGACATAGTCCGCGTGCCAGCCAGCCTTTTATTGCATTGAATACGGCAGCAATCCCCAAGGACCTGCTGGAATCAGAGCTATTCGGTCATGAGCGCGGCGCCTTCACCGGCGCACAAGCAATGCGCCGCGGCCGCTTCGAGCAGGCCGAAGGCGGCACGCTGTTTCTTGATGAAATCGGCGACATGCCTTTCGATCTGCAGACTCGCCTCTTGCGCGTGCTGTCCGATGGACATTTCTATCGCGTCGGCGGCCATCAGTCATTAAAGGCAAATGTACGAGTGATTGCGGCGACGCACCAGAACCTCGAACAGCGCGTACGCGAAGGGTTGTTCCGTGAAGACTTGTATCATCGCCTGAATGTGATTCGCTTGCGCTTGCCCAGCCTGCGTGAGCGGCGCGAAGATATCCCGCTGCTGGCGCGTTATTTCCTCACCAAGAGCGCCCAGCAACTAGGCGTAGAACCCAAGCGCCTTTCCGATCAGGCTTTGCGATTCCTGTCCACGCTGGACTTGCCGGGCAACGTCCGCCAGCTGGAGAATCTATGCAACTGGATTACCGTGATGGCACCGGGGCAAACGGTGGAAGTCAAGGATTTGCCCGCAGAGCTGCTGGAGGAGAAAGCGCCCGTAGCTACTGGTTCAGTGGTGGTCGCTCCTGTTCCCGAGATGCTGGCGGCGCATGCGGTTCCGGCCGCTCCCGGTACTTCTGTCATGGCTTCCAGCCTGCCGTCAGCGGCGGTCGAGGAAGCGAGGAGCTATGATGTTGGTGCCGCCGAAACTGTGCTGTCGGATCGTCCGCTTTTTGAGCCGGCAGACTGGGTGAGTCTGCTGGAAAAAGAGGCTGCACAGATGCTGGCAAGCGGTCATGCGGAAGTGATGGATGCATTGTCCCGCAAATTCGAGTCCGCGCTAATACGCACGGCGCTCAAGCATACGCATGGGCGCAAGAACGATGCTGCGGTTAGGCTGGGTATCGGACGTAATACGATTACGAGGAAAATCCAGGAACTGGGCATTGCTGAGGCAAAGGACGATTGAAAGCCTGTAGTGTGCCTGCTTTGGGACTTTGCACCGAATCGGTATTGTGCCCGCCTTGAAGTGGTGCGGTGCCGGCGTGAAAGCTGCACTGTTTCGAATCAGTGAACTTCCATGATGAGGGCGTGACCATGAGAGTGCGCCCACTTCCTTCTGCGGTCTCCTGCAAACACATCTTCCATATCATCCTGCCGGTGCTTTTCAGTTCGTGCGATGAAGTGCTGGACTGAGGTGAGCGCACCCCAGGTAAGGATTTGCGTGTAAGTTCGAAGTAGTTGTTCCGTCGTTCCGATGTATTGATGCGGGGAAAATAGAGTGAAACGAAGCGCTTTCGTCGGAGTCTCAGGGTATAGTCCGTTTTTGTGTTATCCGCGAGGAGGAAATCTCCCGCTGGGACAGCAAACAAAGATGAACTTGAAGGAGATAGACTGATATGCGTTCGACCAAAGCAACGGCCGCGCTGGAGCGTTTGAAGCGGCGCAGCGGAGACACACGTTTTTCCATGGTTCGTACTGCGCAAGGCGGTTTCTACCTGACCCGCTCCTCAGGTTCGGGCCGGATGGAGAAACTGAGCGATGCCATGGAACTGGATGATTTCGTCACATTCGTCGACGGCTTGCATGCCGCCCCCCCGAAGAAGGCAAGCAAGCTGGATCAGGCGTTTGAAAAGCAGTTGAAGAAAACCTGACAGCAGCATGCATGTCAATCGCTGCCAGACCCTATTCAATCGTCGCAATGACCGGCGTGTGATCCGAAGGTTGCTCCCATTTGCGTGGCGCTTTGTCGATGGTGCAGGCGGTACAGCGCGAAGCCAGCGGCTGCGACAGCAGGATATGATCGATGCGTAATCCCATGTTGCGGCGGAATGCCATCTGCCGGTAATCCCACCAGCTATACATTTTTTCCGGTTGTTCGAACAAGCGGAATGCATCGACCAGGTTCAGATCGCATAAATCCCTGAATGCCGCGCGCTCTGCGTCTGAGACCAGCACGTTTCCCTGCCATGCCACCGGGTCGTGCACATCACAATCGGCAGGGGCGATGTTGTAGTCGCCCAGCAGCGCCAGTCGCGGATAGGTTGTCAGTTCCTGTTTCAGCCATTGCTGCAGTGCACTCAGCCACTGCAGTTTGTACTGGTACTTGTCAGATCCTACTGCCTGGCCGTTCGGAATGTAGGCGCAGATCACGCGGATGCCGTCTATCGTCGCACTGATGATGCGCTGCTGCTCGTCGGCGAAAAGGGGGTTATTCTTGACGATGTCGCCCATGGGCAGGCGCGAAAGAATCGCCACACCGTTATAGGTTTTCTGGCCAGTGAACGCTACCTGATAACCGGCCGATGCAATTTCGTCAACGGGAAACTTGTCATCGGTGGTCTTTGTCTCCTGCAGGCAGAGCACATCGACTGGATTTTCTTCCAGCCATTTTAGTACATGCGGCAAGCGGACTTTCAGCGAATTGACGTTCCAGGTGGCGAGTTTCATGTAAGAGTAAAAACCTTTGTTTGATGCGGTTTGTTGCGGGTTTGGGAATATTGATTCGCTTCCGGCTACCCGCCTAGCTACCCACTTTATAAGCGGTAGGGGAGAAAACCTGCTTGTTGCAGAATACGCAAATCTTACCCCATCCGTCAGTCATTTGCCTTTCCGGCGACCGCTTTCAGGCTCTCAGGAGGCATTCCACTGGCACTTTACCAGCTTGGGCTGGCCGGCATTCTCCATCCTGCAAATGGTGGTGCGCGAGACGCCAAGCTTTGCCCTGGCGACGTTAATGCGATAAGTCAGTGGTTGCCTGTTGTTCATCTTCTGCTCCTTCTCATGCTGCTAGTGTTACTTGTTTAATCTTTTCAACTAGTTGCTTCATTCCGAGGGGAGCGTAATCTCTCTTTCGCTTACGCTGTAGTTTCTGCTAATGTCAGCTTGTCCAAGGAGGCAAAAATGCTGAAAGAGATAATGCACAACGGCTATAAGGTAGCAATCGATGTCGAAGAGGTAGACTCGATATGGCGTGGCCGGTACGTCGTTCGCCTTGATGGGGCTCTGATCTGTGACGAGACGGTAATTTGCGCTGATGACGTCAAGGACGTAAGTCGTGCCGAGAGCGTTATTTTCGGCATTGCGCAAACTAGGGCCGACAAGCATCATCGGGATGAGCCTCTTTTCCCGTAACCCGGCGCGCTTCATCCTTCCCTTCCTTCAGGTGCGCCAATCCTTATCGGCTTAAATGTCACCACCCACCTCCACGGATTGGCGTTCCAACTGCCCGGGTCGTTGATCGATTCTCATAGAGAATCAAAGCTTCCGATGGGACTTTTAAACCATTCGGCCGTGTCTTCTGGGTGCGGCACCTTGTAAACGCGATAAGCGGGCCATAAATCTTACCCTATCCATTGCGCGCGCCCCGGCTGTTGTTCCCCATCGCCGCCTGTTGGCTTTCCGCTATCAGTCATCTACCTAAAATTTAGTCGACTCACATAGATGATTCACAATCTGCGCTATTTTTCTGCAGGGTTCCGTCTGCATCTATGGTTTGGCTTAAAATTGAGGAATCCATTTACCCTTACATTTCACAGAGACAGGCTTGCAGCGGGAGAGGTCGCGGTCTGTTCGCATTCAAGTATAAACATTACATGTCGGTGGCTGATTGCACATGTCCGTCAAAAATCGGTGGGAAAGCATTCTGCATAAAGCGATCATGTAAGCCAGAGGGAAGGTATCCATTCTGGCAAAGTCGTATTGACGTGCATACGAAAGTTAAGGCAGGCATCTCATTAAATTCATAAGGAATAAACGGAATTGGACGAGTTTGATAAAAACAGGCACGAAAGTCGTACCACGGAGTTGTTGTCAGAGCGCTTAGGCAAAGTTGTGGATGCCATGCCTCCCAGCGGCGTGACACTGGGACATCTGCTGCAACTGGTCGGGCCGGATGGCCTGATGCTGCTGGTGGCCCTGCTATCCCTGGTTTTCCTGATTCCCGTTTCTATTCCGGGGGTGAGTACCGTGTTTGGCCTGGCAATTCTGCTCATCTCGGTGAGCAGGTTGTTCGGACGTGATCTCTGGATGCCGCAATCGTTTCAGCGTCGCGTGATCTCCACGGAGAAGCTGCTGCCGGTTTTTAAACGCGCTTTCACTTGGCTTCACCGGCTGGAGAAGATCAGCAAGACCAGGCGATTGCAATGGCTTGCGGCGGATGGTGTAGTCGGTGCGGTCAACAGTTGTGCGCTCATCCTGGGCGCGGTATTGCTGATGGCTCCATTCGGATTAATCCCGTTCAGTAATACGATACCCGCGCTGGCATTGCTGTGCCTTGCCATAGGCATGGTGCAAAAAGATGGTTTGTTGATAGTGCTAGGTCATATTTCGAATCTCCTGACCATTATCTATTTCTCCGTGCTGATCGGCGGCAGCGGTCTGGCCATAGGAGAGGCACTGCGCCGTTTCTCGGAGTAAGTATGCGTTTTCGATGAAAAGAGTCTGAGCCTCCATCACTATTTTCCTCCTTGTTTAGAAAATGAAGCACTCCCGATTTCAGCCAGTGAAGCTGGAGCATGCCAGCAGGCTGCTCAACCATGGTCCTACGGTTTTGGTTACCAGTGCGCATGGCGGCAGGCGCAATGTGATGGCGGCTGCCTGGTCCATGCCTGTCAATTTCGTGCCGCCGCAAATTGCTGTTGTTATCGATGCCAGTACTTATACACGGGAGCTGATTCAGGGGGGGGGGTGCTTTAGGGATTTGCATCCCCGGGCGGAACATGCTTGAAACAGTTTATGCGGCGGGTAGCGCCAGTGGCAGGGAGGCAGACAAGTTCAATCAGTTGCGGCTTGAAGCTTTAACGGGGCCGGTATTGGGTTTGCCCGTAATGGAAGACGGATGCTCTGCCTGGATGGAATGCCGCATCCTGCCGGAGCCGAGAACCGAGAACGCTTACGATACCTTCTTCGCGGAGATTGTGGCTGCTGCGGCCGATCCCCGCGTGTTTGCAGAGGGCAGGTGGTCGTTCAGTCCGGACAATGCCGACCTGCACACGATGCATCATCTTGGCGGAGGAAGCTTCATCCTGTCTGGCGATGTGCAGCGCGCCCGGTCCGGCGGGCAAGGCTGAGTTGGGTGACATGGGCGCCAGCTCGGTATATCGGCAGGTGACAGGGCGGGTGTAGCGAAGGTGACCGGCTACGTTAAACCTGTTTTGCCTCTTCTCGTCGCACATAGTCATCTGCTGATTTGACTTCTTCCGCCCGCCTCGTCATACTTCCTCGTCCGTTTTCGGACCCTGCTGTAAGCCTGCAGGAAATCCGCTTCGGCAATCAACGGAAATTCCCGCTATGAGTTCTACCGACAATGTCGTGCTCTGCATGAAATGGGGCACCAAATACGGCCCAGAGTACGTGAACCATCTGTATGCGATGGTCAAGAAAAACCTGAGCCTGCCATTTCGTTTTGTCTGCCTGACCGACGATGCGAGTGGCCTGCGCGAAGAGGTTGAAACCTATCCGATTCCTTCGCTGGATCTGCCGGAAGGCATACCCGAACGTGGCTGGAAAAAACTCGCCGTATTCCGTGAAGACCTGTATGGCCTGAAGGGCAATGCTCTGTTCCTGGATGTGGATATCGTCATCGTCGGCTCGCTCGACGCTTTCTTCCAGGAGCCGGGCGAGTTCCTCATCATCCATGACTGGAAGCGCCCCTGGCGCATCACTGGCAATTCTTCGGTATTCCGATTCCGCCTGGGGGGCTATCCCGACATACTAAAAAAATTCATCCGTACCCAAGCTGAGGTACGCAAGAATTTCCGTAATGAGCAGGCATATCTGTCCAAGGAAATGCATGACCGCGGTGTGATGAAGTATTGGCCGAAGGAGTGGTGCCAGAGCTTTAAATATCATTGCCTGCGCCGTTTCCCACTTAACTTCTTCCTGGAGCCGCGTATTCCTGGAAACGCCAAGGTGTTGGTCTTTCACGGCGAGACCAATCCGCATGATGCGCTGGTCGGGCGCAGTAACCGCATGTTGCGTTACATGCGGCCGGCGAGTTGGATCAAGAATTACTGGCATTAATTATTCTGACTTCTAACGCCAACGCAGTGCTTGCGCTGGCGGGCAGACTTTTCCATCAGGGCTCCTGCTGACTGCAGGAGCCCTTATTTTTCCTGCATTTTATTTTCCGGGACAACCGTCACCTTTTTCGGTGGACGAGCTTGTTACAATGGATGCTATTTAAGGACGAGAAGGTTATTCATGTTCAGCTATCGCCACGCTTTCCATGCAGGCAATCATGCGGATGTGCTCAAGCACATGGTGATGCTGCAACTGCTGCAGTATATGGGGCAGAAAGATACAGCCTATATGGTTATCGATACCCATGCCGGTGCAGGGCTGTATACGCTTGATACCGGTTATGCGGCAAAAAGTGCCGAGCATGAAAACGGCATTACGCGCTTATGGGATAAAAACGATTTGCCGCCTGCGCTGAATGATTACCGTGAAGCCATTCGTGCCTTTAACTCGGGTAACAGATTGCGCCATTATCCGGGGTCTCCCTTTCTGGCAGACTGGGCGATGCGTGAGCAGGACAGGCTCAGGCTGTTCGAGCTGCATCCCAGCGATAGTCGCATACTGGAAGACAACTTCCGGCAGTTGGAGGCGCAGCGTTCAGCGGGCGGACGCGGCAAACGTGTGGTGATTCAGAAGGCGGATGGGTTTGCCGGATTGAAGGCCTTGCTGCCGCCGCCTTCGCGTCGCGCGCTGGTGCTGATTGATCCGCCGTACGAGGACAAAAATGATTACCGGCGCGTCAAGGAGGCGCTGGAAGAGGCACTCAAGCGCTTTCCGACAGGCGTATACGCGATCTGGTATCCGGTGCTGCAGCGTCCGGAATCGAGGCAATTGCCAGAGAAGCTGAAGAAGCTGGGTATTCCCTGGCTGCACGCGACCTTGTCGATAGGCATGCCATCGCCGGATGGGTTCGGGTTGCATAGCAGCGGCATGTTCGTGCTGAATCCACCATGGACACTTCAAAACCTACTGAAGGAAAGTATGTCCTATCTGGTCAAGGCCCTGGCGAAGGATAATGGCGCGAAATTCATACTGGAGGCGGGGGAGGGCACAGCAGTCAAGCCGCGCGGCGATCGGGGATAATGTCACGAAACCGTCACACAGATATGACAGAATACGATGAGCAAGGCATTTGTTAAGGAAGACAGCGGCGACGATGACGATGATCTGGGGGCGGGTTTGCCGCCCATTCCCGCCGGTGCAAAGAATTACATTACGCCGGCTGGTTATCAGCGCATCAAGGACGAGTTGTTGCAACTGATCGATGTGGAAAGGCCGGAGGTGGTGCGAGTTGTGCATTGGGCAGCCTCCAATGGCGATCGTTCCGAGAACGGCGATTACATTTATGGCAAACGTCGGCTGCGCGAAATCGACCGGCGTATCCGCTTTCTGACCAAGCGGCTGGATCTGGCGGAAGTGGTAGACCCCACTGTGCATCATGGCAGCGACCAGGTGTTCTTCGGGGCTACCGTCACGTATGAAAACCAGCACGGACAGCAGCAGACGGTGACGATAGTCGGCATTGATGAAACCGATCCCTTGCGCGGTCTGATCAGTTGGGTCTCGCCGGTAGCGCGCGCATTGACCAAGGCTCGCGAGGGCGATATTGTGACGCTCATGGCACCCGGCGGGAAGGAAGAGCTCGAGGTTCTGGAAGTCAGCTATCCTGCGCCACAGTAAAGGGATGATGTTTGCCGGATGGCGGAACCTGTTCGCATCCGGTGCTAATAATTGATAAAAAACGATATTTCGCTGCTTTTATGCCGATAGTCTATTCCAGCCTCAATCATCCGCAGCGCGTCTCGCTCGCCGCTGAAGTGCACTCCCGTCCCCCTATGCGTCTGAAGGCGCCTGAAACCCTGACCCATCTAGCGGTATTTGCGCAGCAGGGTGACGTGGTGCGTCGCGAAGGTAACCTGGCGATGCAGCACGACTTGTTGCGCCAGTTGTGCACGCATTTTGGCGTTACGCCGCCGATGCCCAATGCCAACTATTTTTTTCATGACTTCGGTCGCTTCAGGCTGAAATGGGAGTGCCATACGGAATTCGCCACCTTCACTTTCGCTGAGCACGTGGAAGAAGGCTTGCCAACCGCGGTGGCATTCCAGCGCGTTCCGCTGTTTCACCTGCCCGAAGAGTGGCTGATGAAACTCAAGGGCATGCTGATCGTCGCTGCCCACGTAGTCGTGGAAAAATCCGCTGCCACGCCGCAACCCCTGCCGCCGGAAATGCGTCGCTTGTTCGAAGGGGCACTGATCGTGGGCGGCAATGTGATGCGTGGCGCTGAAATCTGGACCGACTTCCAGATCCAGTCCGATGGCTTCAGCCGCTTTCTGATTCGCGACGTCAATCTGCTTGAGCAGCAGACCGGACGCCTGGCGCAACGCGTATTCGAAATTGAAACCTATCGCGTGATGGCAACCCTGAGTTTGCCGCAGGCGCATCAGGCTATGCCGGTGCTGAACGATATTGAGAATAACTTGGCGCGCCTTACTGCTGCCATGGTGAATCCGGAGGCAAGCGAGCCC
>JAEZLB010000230.1 GCA_023435945.1 Pseudomonadota bacterium
TTGCTGTTGGCCGTGCCATAGAAGGTGCAGGTGCCGGGTGAATGATAGGACTTGCTCTCTGCTTCCAGCAATACCTCGCGGCTGACCCTGCCCTGCGCGTACAACTGCCGGATGCGTGACTTTTCGCTGTTGGGAAGCCCCGAAGGCATGGGACCGCCCGGAATGAACACGGCGGGAACATGGCCGAAATGCAGCGCGCCGATCAGCAGGCCAGGCACGATCTTGTCACAGATGCCGAGATAAACCGCGGCATCATACATGTTGTGCGACAGGGCAATCGCCGTTGCCATGGCAATCGTGTCGCGCGAGAACAGTGACAACTCCATGCCCGGCTGGCCCTGCGTGATGCCATCGCACATAGCTGGCACGCCGCCGGCGAACTGGGCTACGGCTCCCGCTTCACGCGCTGCTTCCTTGATGATGGGCGGGAAGCGCACAAAGGGCTGATGCGCGGACAGCATGTCATTGTAGGAAGACACGATCGCAATCGAAGGATCATGCGCCTGTTTGAGTATCAGTTTCTCGTTTTGCGGAAATGAAGCAAAACCATGTGCCAGATTGGTACAGGACAATGAACCACGCTGAACTCCTTTGACATGCGACTTTTTCACTCCTTCCAGATAGACCCGGCGGTAAGGGCGACTTCGCCGCGTGATACGCTGCGTCACGGTCGCCAGCATTTTATGAATCGCCATCATGAATTCCTTGAAAGAAGTTGAGTCCGTCGCATAGGAAGTGAGGCCGTCTTGAATGTAAGGAGGTTCATATCAACAGATGCCACTAGAGCCGCAGGAAAAGTTGTCCCCGCTCAACGGGCCTTCGTCTAAGGATGGAACATTGCCCGGAATTGGTGTGAAATGGCGCTTTTCTGTAGCCCGGTTCATTGTAGAAACATAATGAACCGAGTGTTAAGTATAGTAGGATTCGATTCGATTCGCCTTTATTCATGACACCTGCCATGTCCGCCACCCATTTGTCCGATTCCGATAGCTACGCCTCTCTCAAATCTCACTATCTCAAAGCAAAAGACTGGCAAATGCGGGATTTGTTCGTGCAGGATGCTGAGCGGGGCGCGCGTTTTTCCGTGGAAGCAGCTGGCTTGCTGCTGGATTACTCGAAGAATCGCCTGAATGCAGACACGCTAAAGCTACTGTTGGCGCTGGTACGCGAACGCGGCATGGAAAGCCGGCGTGATGCCATGTTTGCCGGTAAAAAAATCAATTCGACCGAAAAACGCGCTGTCCTTCATACGGCCCTGCGTGCGCCGCGTGAAACCAGGCTGGTCGTCGATCAGCAGGATGTCATCGTCGATGTACAGGCCGTGCTGGATCACATCGGCACTTTCTGCGACAAGGTACGCAATGGCGATTGGAAAGGCTTTACCGGCAAGCCCATTACCGACATCGTCAACATCGGCATAGGCGGCTCCTATCTGGGACCAAAGATGGCGTGCCAGGCACTGCGCACCTACAGCACACCACAATTGTCCATGCACTTTGTCTCCAACGTGGATGGGCACGACCTGGATGCGCAGCTGACACACCTCGATCCGCAGACTACGCTGTTCGTAATCGCATCCAAGACGTTTACCACGCTGGAAACCATGATGAATGCACGCTCGGCGCGCAAGTGGTTCCTGCAGCATGGAAGCGAGGCCGACCTGGCAAAACATTTCGTGGCGGTATCGACGAATACTGCTGCGGTCAAAGATTTCGGGATCGACCCAAACAACATGTTCCCATTCTGGGACTGGGTGGGCGGACGTTATTCCGTCTGGTCGGCCATAGGCTTGCCGGTAGCGCTGGCCATAGGCATGGAACAGTTCCGTGAATTCCTCGCCGGCGGCCATGCAATGGACGAACATTTCCGTACCGCGCCGCTGGAACAGAACATGCCGGTGCTCATGGCGGCAATCGGCTACTGGTACCGCGAATTCTTCAACGCTGCCTCGATTTCCATCGCGCCCTATCACCAGGACCTGGTGCATTTCCCCGGCTATTTGCAGCAACTGGAAATGGAAAGCAATGGCAAGCGTGTCGGCCTGGACGGCGCAAGCCTGCTATCGCCCACCTGCCCCGTCATCTGGGGAGATACCGGCACCAATGGCCAACATGCCTTCTTCCAGCTGCTGCACCAGGGCACCGACCTCATTCCCGTGGACTTCATTGCCGCCCTGCGGCCGGATCACACACTGCCCTCACATCATGACGCGCTGCTGGCAAACTGTTTTGCGCAATCCGAAGCGCTCATGAAGGGCAA
The DNA here is from genome assembly GCA_023435945.1 of Pseudomonadota bacterium. Lineage (GTDB taxonomy): Bacteria > Pseudomonadota > Gammaproteobacteria > Burkholderiales > Burkholderiaceae_D > JAEZLB01. Next base: position 2,260 of record JAEZLB010000230.1, read on the forward strand.
GCAAGCCGATGAAGTACGCCGGGAACTACAGGCGCAAAACCTGCCGTCTGCGGAAATCGACGCCCTGGTCCCGCACAAGGTATTTCCAGGCAATCGCCCCAGCAATACCCTTGTCATGGATAAACTGACTCCGGCCACGCTGGGTGCGCTGATAGCCCTGTATGAACACAAGGTGTTTGTGCAAGGGGCGCTATGGGACATAAACAGTTTTGACCAATGGGGCGTGGAGCTCGGCAAGGTGCTTGCCAAGACCATACAGGGTGAGCTGGAAGGCGACGCCCACCCGGAAAAACACGACAGCTCCACCAATGCCCTGA
>JAEZLB010000259.1 GCA_023435945.1 Pseudomonadota bacterium
GTGCGGCCCTTGGGGTGGGCGGCCAGGACGGCGAGGACGGCCAGGGAGCCGCGCCGCACGCCGCTGGTGATCGGCGCGTCGGTGGTGGCGAGCGCGGGCGGGCCGAGCACGCTCAATCGAGCCGGTGGAGGCGTGGCCGCCTCGTCACTGCGTGCTGGGATGTCGGTCAAGTCGATCTCGAACGCTGACCCGTCCGCCTCGGTGATCGGGTCATTAGGCTCGTCACCCGGTTCGGGCCGGGATGCCACGGCGGCGACCATGGCGAGCACGTCGGCTAGGTCGCGGGCGGCCAGGACCGCGAGGCGGCCAACATCAGCCGGCCCGGCTGCGTCGTTGACGATGGTGACGGCACCGCCTGCGCGGACGTGCAGGTGGGTTACCTCAGTGGTGTCGGGTAGCGCGCCGACGATGACCGGGTGGAGCTCCAGCGCCCACCGGTGGGTCGCGACGGCGAGAATCCGGGCGGTGTGCCGCGGTTCGGCGGGCACGAGCAGCACGCACGGAGCCAGGTGTTCGACGTGGTCGGTGCGGGCATTGAGTTCGTCGGCCGAGTCGAGGCCCATGTCGTCCAGCAGTCGCCGCCGGTGGATCATCTCGGTTTCCAGGTGGGTGACACCGGCGGCGGCGTCGGCGACCACGATGAGGCGCTCGCCGTCGAACGTCTCGTGGTATGGGTCCAGGCCGTGCACGTCTGCGCCGTCGGGCAGCAGCAGGGCGAGCAGGTCGGCGGTGGTGACCAGGACCGGTCGCGCGAGCTGGTGGTCTGTGACGCTGGTGGTGAGGACGGTGGCGGCAATCGCCCGCGCGGCGGCCAACGCGTCGTCACCGTCGAGGTTCACCGCAAGGCCCGGGACCTCGAACAGGCTGATCTCGTCGCCGTGCTCGTTTACGCCGATCGGTGCGGGCACACCGGGCGGCTCGGGTACGACATCGGGCAGTGGGCCACCGGGACGGATAGTGAGCTGGCGGTTGCCGGCGGCGTCAGCAGCACGCAGCGAGTCGGGCACCGGCGCTGGAGCGGGACCAGTGCTCAGCGCGACGGCGGCGATGGCGGCGGCCAGGCCGAGGCTGACCCATCCGTGCGACGGCAACCTGACGCCGTGCCCGACGTCGCCGTGGTGCGCCTCCTGGCTGGTGGGGATACCGGAGTTCGGCGCGGCGCTGGTCGGCGGTGTGCTCACCGGTGCGGTCGGCGAAGCCGGCGTCGACGGTGTCGTGGGCTCGGGGTGCGTTTGTGGCTGGGGTGTAGCAGGCGGCTGGTCGGTGTCGTCTGCTCCGGAGGCGCCGGATCCGTTTGGGTGACGTTCGGGCAGCATGAGGACCCAGCCGATGTGAATCTTGTTCGGGTCGCGTAGTGCGTATCCGTTGTCCTGTGGTCTGCCCCGGTTCAGAGCGTAGATCTCGCGCCATCGGTATGGGTCGCTGAGCTTGTCTTTCGCGATGTTCCAGAGGTTGTCGCCCTTGACCACGTGGTAGATACCGCCTGGCGCGTTGCGTGCCCACGCGGGAGCGTCTGAGTCGCTGCCCGCCGCGGACGAGGCCGCGACCGCGAAGGCTTCAGGGAAATCAGCCGGGCCGAGGACCAGTCGCCCTCCGACGAAGAACCTGACGGCGGGGTGGCGGTCGATGGCATCCTCGTCGCCGCGGTCCTCATCGGCGAATGGTGGCGGTGGCGCCTCGGTCGGGGTGTCCTCTGAAGGCGTTTGAGTGGCGGGAGCTGGTTGAGCTGCGGCGGTGCCAGCACGTAGCAGAGTGTCGACCAGTAGCACGGTGCTGCTAGTGACGGCGGCGGCGGTGTAGTGTCGTCGACCCGGTGGTTTCCACCGGCGCACCGGACCGGATGCCCGTCTCGCGTGTCGAATGGCGACAACGAGTTCGCGGACCAACCAGATCCACAGCAGCCAGCCGGCGATGGTAAGCGTGTGCAGCAGGATGCGCGACTCACCGACGCGGCCGGCGAGTTCGAGTTGATACCAGTCAGCGGGTGCCGGCAGCCACCGGTTAGTGGCCACAGCCAACGCCGGCCATCCGGCAAGGACCGTGCCCCAGCCGAGCACACGGACAGCTAGGCCCGCCAGGCGCTGCGGCCCGCCTGCGTGCCGACGGTGGTGGCGCTTCACGGTGTGCACCATGCGGGCGGTGGACTTTGCCGGCGCGGCGTAGCGGCACGGTCGGTGCGGCGGCGGGTCCGACGCGAGCGGCAAAGGCCCAATCGCGCGGGGACGAAGCTGCCGTGTTGGCTGACGGCCCCGCTCACCTGTCGATAGGGCATTCCGGCGATGTCGTGACGAGCGGTCATCGCGATCCTTCGTGTCATGGACTAACCGGACCGACCACCTCGGCACGTGCATACTGGTTGCTGGCGACCAGACCGGAGTTCGGCGTCGATGGAACCGACGGTAAAGCCGCTGCGGCAGGATGAGTACGAATGTGGCGCTCACAGCCGCTCACACGGGCTCACACAGCGCTAACAGTGCAGCTCACCGGCATGACGGTCGCTCGCAGCGCATGGTGTTGGAGCTGCCGCCCGCCGTCAGCGACGGTCGGCGGTCCTTGCCAAGAGTTTGTCGGCCAGCGTCGTGGTGGTCTGGTCGGGCTGCTGGCGAGCGTCGGCGAGGCGAGCGGTAAGGGTGGCCAGGCTCCGGCGTACGCCATCGGGATTGCCGGCGCCAGCGTGGCGGATCATGGCCTGCTGGTACAGGTGCTCCGTATACGGCGAGTAATGGATGGCCTGCTGAAGCAACGTCAACGCGGCCTGGTGGTCGGGCTGAAGGTCGGCGAGGCAGGCGTAGGCGTCGACGACCTGGCCGAGCAGTTGCTCACGCAAGGGTTCCGCCCAGTCGTAGCGGCAGGTTTCGGCCAGCTCACCGTGGTAGGCGGTGAGCGCGTCGGTCAGTGCGTCCCGACAGGTGTCGGTGTCGACGGCGGTAGTAGCGCGCCGCCAAGCGTCCTGGAACTGCCACAGGTCCACGTCGATGCGGCAAGGGTCGAGCTGATGCCAAGTGTCCCCGCGGACCCGGTCACTGCTGTGCTGCAGGACAGGCCCACCGGCGGCGTCGGCTAACACGACGCGAAGGTGGGAGATGGTCGTGTTGAATCGGTTGCGGGCCGAACTGGACGCCACCTCAGGCCACAACACTTCCTTGAGTTCGTCGGTGCTGGCACCGTCGCGATGAGCGGCCAGATAGATAAGGATCTGCCAGGCCGCAGCTCGCCCCAGGAACACCTCGCCCGAACTGCCGTCTGGGTAGGTTCGCCGCAGTGTCGGGCGGCCGAGGACGTGCAACCGCAGCCGCTCGTTCGTGTCGACCGGCGGGTCCCCGTGCTGGACGGGGTCATGCGGCAGGCGGGTGGCACGGCTGCTTCGGGACTTCGGCACCGGTTGACTTGGCCGGCTGGAAGGCGTCTCGATGGTCGATGCCCGGCGGTGGGTGGCCGCGAGGGTGGACAGGATGTCGCCAGTGGTGGCGGGGTCGAGCACACCGAGCCGAGCCACCGGTCCTGCGGCGGTCGGGTGCGAGCGGGCGGTCCCGTCGGTGTCGACGTCCCAGGTCGTCCCAGCGGACCAGCCGCCGAGCAGTACAGCGATCACACCGGGGTCGCCAAGCATCGTGGTGAGCTGGTCGGCGGCCGCGCCGGGTGGCGGAGGCGCGGCGAGCAGCAACAGCGGGCCGGTCAGCCTTTGCGAGGTGACGTAGGCCAGCGCTGTCGCCAAATCTGCCGTGAGAATGGCGGTGGGCAGGTTGGCAGCGCTCGCGGCGGGAGAGGTTTCGAGCAGTGCGGCCAGGTCGCCGGCGACAGCGACCACCGGCCACCGGGCGGCCGTGGCGGCGACCAGAGCAGCACGGACTGCTGCGGGGGCGGCCGGGCCTACCAAACCCAGTCCGTCGTGCGGCAGGTCGGCCAGCAGCAGCGGACCGTGTGGCGTCGCGCCAGCGGTGGCCACGACCGGCGCGCTGGCTGCGATCGTCAGCGGCACAGGCTGGAGTTCGTCGTCGGTGATGGCGGCGTTAGCGCGCCCGCGGACCGCGACAACCCCAGCGGGCAGGGGAAGCGGCGCCTTGACAATGCCGTCGCCCGGAGGGCGGGGCCGGTAGTAACGGCGGCGGGCCAGCCAGAATCCGGCAGCTGCAGCGGCTACCGCGTTGGCGGTGGGGGTGGGCAGCCAGCCACCGGGAACGTCTACACCTGCTGGCGGTGCGTCCTCGCCTAGAGCCGCGTCCGCTTCCGTTGCCGGCTTCGTATCGCCCGCAAGGTGTGTGCCGTCTTGGCTTGTGGACTGTCCCGCTTCGCCGGTATGGGTGGTGGCCACGGGTGCCGGAATCGTGGGGACAGCGGTTGTGGTGGTGCGGACCAGCGCGTCCAACAGCAGAACCGCACTACCCACCAGCGCGGCCACACGGCCCTGCGCGGGCGGCGCGACCAGAGTCTGTGTCCGGCGTAGCTGGCGCATACGGGCGATGGCGGCGGCGACCACCTCGTACAGGGCCCACGCCCATAACAGCCAGCCAGCGCCTGCGGCGAGGTTGAGTAGCACTGGTGCGCTGTCCCACCGTCCTGTGCCCGTTAGTACCGTTTTCCAGCCGCCGGGCAGCCTCACGCTGGTGTGTAACGCGATGAGCGCCACTGGTGCTCCGACGGTCAGGGCCAGCAACCACCAGGCCCGCCATAGCACCCGCACGCTCACCACCACACCAGTGGATCAACAACGTCCGCAGGGGACGCTGGCCGCAGCGAGCTATCCATGTCCGTCATCGTCACACCTGCCGGCTATGGCCGTCAGCCTCCACATTGGTTCGAGCCGTGCTGACGGGTGTACGGACGGTGACCTGTCATCCGCACGGGGTTGCGGTCGCCCGCCGGGGCATTGATGATGGCAATCGTGTCTTCTGTCCGGTTGGGGATAGACTACGGGGCGGCGGCAACCAAGGCCGCCATCGCTCTACCCGGCCGCGACCCGATACCGCTACGTATTGACGGCGAGCTGACGCTGCCCAGCGCGGTATTCGTCGAACCTGGCGGTGATCTGGTTGTTGGGCTCCCTGCGTGGCAGGGAGCCAACGAACACCCGCACCGGTTCGTGCCCGCCCCGGCCCGCCTCGCCCACCTGCCCACCATCGACGTGGACACCGACGTCGTCGCCGTGGTGGGCCTGATCGCCGCCACCCTGCGCAAAGTGGCCACCGAAGCGACCGCCCTCGCCGGCGGACCGGTCGGCACGACGGTATTGACCGTTCCGGCCGGGTGGGGGCCACAGCGGCGAGACCTGCTGCGCCGCGCCGCCCACCACGCCGGCTTCACCGGCATCCAGTTGGTGCCGGCCCCGGTCGCGGTCGGCTGGCACCTCCAGGCCCAGGAGCAACTCGTCCAGGGCGCGATGTTGGTGTGCGACCTCGGCGCCGGTACCTGCGCGACAGTGCTTCGTCGTCGGCCGGACGGCTACGACATCCTGTCCACGGTCGAGGACCTTGACGCAGGTGGATTGGCCCTCGACGTGGCGCTGTTGGACGCGGTGACCACCCGCGCTCGCGCCGCTATCGGCGCCGACGCCACCGCAGGAGCACCGGACACGGTGAGCTGGTACAGCGACCTGGACCAGACCCGCACCGCCAAGGAAGCGATGACCGACCGTGGCAGTGTCGTGATCGCACCACCACATCCGCTGCCCGCGGTCGCCCTCACCCGCCAACTCGTGGCCGAGGCGGCAACGCCGGTACTCGCCCGAGCGGCCGACACCGCCCGCCGGGCGATCACCGCAGCCAATCTGCCGACCGGTACTCCGCTGCAGGTGTACTGCGTGGGAGCCAGCACCCAGCTGCCCGGTGCCCTCGACACGCTGGCGAGGCAACTGCCAGTCACACCCGCCACAGTGCAGGCCCCCGTACATGCTGGCGCGCTCGGCGCGGCCACCCGCCAGACCACCACGGTCGTGCCCGAGTCGATACCCATGCCCGACGGGCGAGACGTCGCCGTCGCGGTCGGCGCTGCAGCGGCCACTGCGGTCATGGCCGTACTGTTCCTCGCCGGCACGGACCTTGCCGCTAACGGCACGGTCGGGTACGCGCCGTGGGGACTGCTCACCGCCGCCGCAGTCCACACCACCATCGCCGTGTTCGCCATCGCACTGCTGCTGCCCTGGTTGGCGCCGGGCACCCTTCCCGCCGCTGACGCAACCAGGTGGCGGTTGCCGGTACTCCTGCCCGCAGCCTCCGCCACCGCGATCGCGACCGTCCTCGCCGGTGCGGCCATCATCGGCGCCGTGTGGCATATCCCGGTCGCTGCCGTTGTGACTTGGGCGGTGCTGCCAGTGCTACCGGTGGTCACTGCCGCGGCAGCCGCTGGACTGGCCACCCGCCGGCATCCTTCGACGCGGTGGTGGTGGGTGGGCTGGCTGCGTCCGCCAGTCGTGCCGCTGGCTTGCGGCGCCGTCGGGTTGACCGTTATCCAGGCCGCAGGTGACGCCACCTCCCTGGCGTTGCCCACCGGTCTCGCCCGCCCCATCGGAGGGCTTCTCTATGCGGCGGCCGTGGTTGGTCTGCTCGCCACGACCACGCTCACACGCGTGCTGCTCACCGTGCCGGTCGCACCAACAGCGGTGGTCTTGGCCATCGCCGACGCCGGCGGTGTGCTCAGCGTCGGGTACGCCGCCGCGATAACCGCATGGTGGATCATCCGTGCGGTCAACCCCGCGACCAGCACCACACCGGTGTCATGACCACCACCGTCCTGCGATGTCCCCGCTGCCACACCACCAGCGACACCGTGGGCCGGTACTGTCCGCGATGCCACGCTCCCCATCACCCCCGAACGGCAGTCGACACCACCGCGCCCATCCACGCCCTACCCATAGCGCCAGCACCGGTCAACGACTTCGTTGACGACCCGTACGATGGGCCGTTGATCGTGCTGGACAGCGTGGCCGACCCCGACGAACCCGACCCGGCCGCAACCGCCGCGGCTACCAGCGCTCACCTCATCACCGTTCGCCGGCAGCTGCGTACCCGCATCGCCACCGCCGGGCTCGTGACGATCGGGCTCATCGGCGCCGGCGTGCAAGCACTGACCGTCGAAGACCGCATCTACTCACCCGACGCCCCGGTACGTGACCTGTTCGCCGCGTTGACCGACCGCGACACCAGCCGCCTGACCGACCTCGGCACCTGCGGGCTCAACCCGCTGTGCCAACCCGGCGCGCTCACCATCGGGTACGAACCACCCACCGACGTCCACATCGACACCGTGACCACCACCGGCGGGCTACGCCAGAACCAGGCCACCGTCACCGTCTCCTACCGCATCGCGAGCGTCCCGCAGACCGCGCAAATCACTCTGCAACGCGGGACCGGACTGCTACGCCCGTGGCACATCAGCAACCCGCCCGGCCAGTATCTCGACATTCACAGTGCACAGTTTTCCAATGTTCACCTCGCCGGCGCCCAAATCTCCACCACGCGACCCGACCAGGCCCGCACCGGATCAGGTACTTGGGCACCGCCCGGCCGGTACACGCTCACCGCACCCGACCACCCGCTCTACGCGGTCGCCCCTACCCAGATCACTGCCAACGCCACTGGCGACACGCAGACCGTTACCGTGCCCGTCACAATCCACCCCGCCGCGAGCGGCGAGGTCACCCGCCAGGTCCGCGCCCGGCTTGACGCCTGCGCCGCGATTGCCTCGTTCGAACCACAGCTCGACAACGCAGCGCTGAGCTGCCCTTTCGACTACACGCCCACCGACTACCAACCCTTCATCGAAGGTATCCGGTGGACGATCACCCGCTACCCCCAGATTCGCTTGGATCTCGACCCCGATGGGACCGTCACCGTCCACACCACCCAACCCGGCCAGGCCCAGGCCACTTACCGCTGGACCACCGACATCCTCGAACCACGCCAATGGACGGGGGCATCCGGCCGCGTCGACCTCACCGTACGCGGAAACGTCACCGCCAAAGACGCGAACCTCGTCTGGACCGGATAACACGTATGGGCAGCGCGCTCCCCCGTGTTCCAGTCACATAGATCTGCATAGCCGTGCCGCAAGATACCACGCAGAAGATGCACCTAAGTCCTTTTTGCACTATCGCTGACGGTGGCGGCCGACTGCAGCGAACCCCTTCGCGATCACGATCAGGAGGGCGGTCGGCGTCCTCAAGACGGCCCGCCGGCAATAAGGAAGGTCAGCATGGTGGTAGCAAGAGCGCTGGCAAGCGTGGTCTTGATGAGGGTGACGCCGAACGCTCGCAGGTCAGATGCCAGCGCGCAGAGGCCTCCAACGGCCAGTGCTACCGGCACGATGCAGATCTCGAGCATGAGCCAGCCGGATGCGACCTGCCGACCGTCGCTGTGCCAGGACCCGACCGCCTGGATAGTGATCAGGGCGAGGAGGAGCACGTGCGGTAGTGCGCCCAGGATAATGGCGCGCCTACGGCCGCGGTGCACATTGACGGTCGTGGCGGTCATTCGGCATCCACCGTCGGAGAGCCGGCCGAGAGGACGAGGTGACCACGCCGGTTCCACTCGATCATGAGTACGTATCCTGCGCTGTCGCGAGCAGTGACGAACCGGCGGGCGGAGATCTCGTCGCGTACCTCGAACC
>JAEZLB010000004.1 GCA_023435945.1 Pseudomonadota bacterium
ACGAGGGCCGCATCGTCAACCTGCTCGACACCCCCGGCCACGCCGACTTCGGCGAGGACACCTACCGCGTGCTCACCGCGGTGGACTCGGCGCTGATGGTGATCGACGTGGCCAAGGGCGTGGAGGAACGCACGATCAAGCCGATGGAGGTGTGCCGCCTGCGCGCCACGCCGATCATGACCTTCATCAACAAGCTCGACCGCGAGGGCAAGGACCCGATCGAGCTGCTGGACGAGGTCGAGACCGTGCTGGGCATCCAGTGCGCGCCGGTGACCTGGCCGATCGGCATGGGCCAGCGGCTGAAGGGCGTGGTCCACCTGGTGACCGGCGAGGTTCACCTGTACGAGCCGGGGCGCAACTTCACCCGCCAGGACTCGACCATCTTCCCCTCGATCGACGCACCCGGGCTGGAAGAGAAGATCGGCGCGCAGATGCTCGCCAACCTGCGCGACGAACTCGAACTCGTGCAGGGCGCCAGCCACCCCTTCGACAAGCAGGCCTATCTCGAAGGCCAGCAGACGCCGGTGTTCTTCGGCTCGGGCGTGAACAACTTCGGGGTGCAGCCACTGCTCGACTTCTTCGTCGAGCACGCGCCTTCGCCGCGCGCGCGCGCCACCACCACCCGCGACGTGTCGCCCGAGGAAGACCGGCTCACCGGCTTCGTGTTCAAGATCCAGGCCAACATGGATCCGCAGCATCGCGACCGCGTGGCCTTCATGCGGATCTGCTCGGGCCGCTTCACTGCCGGCATGAAGACCTTCCACCCGCGCAGCGGCAAGGAAGTGAAGCTCGCCAACGCCCTGACCTTCATGGCCAGCGACCGCGAGATCGCCGCCGAAGCCTGGCCCGGCGACGTGATCGGCATCCACAACCACGGCACCATTTCCATCGGCGACACCTTCACCGAGGGCGAGCAGCTGGCCTTCACCGGGATTCCCAACTTCGCCCCGGAACTGTTCCGTCGCGCACGCCTGAAGGATCCGCTCAAGCTCAAGCAGCTGCAGAAGGGCCTGGCCCAGCTGTCGGAGGAAGGCGCCACCCAGTTCTTCCGGCCGCTGATGAGCAACGACCTCATCCTCGGCGCGGTGGGCGTGCTGCAGTTCGACGTGGTCGCCTACCGCCTCAAGGACGAATACGGCGTGGATGCCATCTTCGAGCAGGTGCAGGTGGCGACCGCGCGCTGGGTCCGCTGCGACGACGAGAAGAAGCTGGAGGAGTTCCGCGACAAGCACGCGCTGAACCTGGCCATCGACGCCGCCGGCGAACTGGTTTACCTCGCCCCGACCCGGGTCAACCTGCAACTGGCCCAGGAGCGCGCACCGGACGTGCGCTTCCTCGCCACGCGCGAGCACGCCCACACCGTCGCGATCGATTGAGCCCGAGCCTCCCCGGCCCGGCGGCCTCCGGCCTCGGCCGGGATCACGGATTACCAACCGGACGATGCGCTAACGTACGGTGGTGAACCATTCCCCCACCAGCCCGCGTCCCAGCCACCTGCGCCGCGCCGAACGCCTGGCGCAGGTCCGCCACGAACTCGCCAGCGCGCTGACGCATGGCTTCGGCGCCGCCGCCGCCCTCGCCGGCGGCGCGGTGCTGATCACCCTGGCGGCCATCCATGGCGATGGCTGGCAGCTTGGCGCCGCGATCGTCTTCGGCGTGTCCCTGCTGCTGCTCTACGTGGCGTCGACGCTGTACCACGCCATCCAGCACCCGGTGGCCAAGGGGCGGCTCAAGGTCTTCGACCACTGCGCGATCTACCTGCTGATCGCCGGCACCTACACCCCGTTCACCCTGATCGGCCTGCGCGGCCCCTGGGGCTGGGGACTGTTCGCGGCGATCTGGACACTCGCCCTGGCCGGCGTGGTGTTCAAGCTGTTCTATACCGGCCGGTTCAAGCGCGCCTCCACCCTGGTCTACGTGGCCATGGGCTGGCTGGTGCTGGTGGCGATCAAGCCGGTACTGGCCAACCTCGACGGCTGGACCCTTGGCTGGCTGGTCTCTGGCGGGCTTTTCTACACGCTCGGCACCTTCTTCTACCACCGCGAGTCGATCCCCTACTCGCATGCGATCTGGCATCTGTTCTGCATCGCCGGCAGCGTCTGTCATTACGTGGCGGTGATGGCGCAGGTGATGTCCTGATCGACTGAAGGCCACCGGCGCTTCTTCGACTCCCACCGCGAGATTTCGCACGCCTGTTACGCGGCTGGCGCGATGGTATCGGCATGAGTGCCCCCCTGCCCCGCCCGCGACGCCGCTGGCGTCCCTCCCGGCGCCTGTCGCTGGGACTCGGCGCCGTCGCCCTGGCGGTGGCGGTGCTGGTGCTGCTGTGGGACTGGAACTGGTTCAAGGGTCCGGTCGAGCGCATGGTCGAGGCGCGCACCGGGCGCAGCTTCTCGATCGGTGGCGATCTCCATGTCGAGCCCGGTCGCGTGACCACGATCACCGCCGACGCCCTGCGCCTGGGCAATGCCGACTGGTCGCGGCAGCCGGACATGGCCGTCGCCGATCGCATGGTCCTGCAGGTGGAGGTCTGGCCGCTGCTGCGCGGCCGTGTCCGGCTGCCAGGGATCGAGCTGACACGCCCCGACGTGCGTCTCGAGGCGCATCCTCAAGGGACCGGCGGCAACTGGGATTTCGGCTTCGACGACGACGGCGGCGAGCCGGTGCAGATCCGGCGCCTGTGGGTCGACGCCGGACGGCTGCGTTACGACGATGCGCGCGCCGGCACCGGCGTGGACGTCCGCCTGG